>NZ_JBJLRI010000029.1:0-47375 GCF_050871405.1 Kineococcus esterisolvens | reverse complement strand
CCCCCCCCCCCCCCCCCCCCCCCCCCCCCCCCCCCCCCCCCCCCCCCCCCCCCCCCCCCCCCCCCCCCCCCCCCCCCCCCCCCCCCCCCCCCCCCCCCCCCCCCCCCCCCCCCCCCCCCCCCCCCGGCCCGGCTCACCCCAGGAACCCCTCGACGTCCAGGGCGCCGCCGGCCGCCTCGAACTCCGCGCGCACCGCCGCCAGCAGTTCCGCGTCGGCCAGCACGTCCAGGGCCGTCAGGGCCAGGCCGACCGCGCCGTCCAGCACCCCGGCGTCGCCCGAGGGGGAACCGGCGGCCCGCGCGAACTCCGCGGTGTGCAGCGACACCTCCGGCCCGGCGACGGCGACCATCGGGTGGATCGCGGGCACCCGCACGCTGACGTTGCCCAGGTCGGTGGACCCCGACAGGTTCTCCGGCACCACGCCCGGCGGCAGGGCGGTGCGCCCGCGGCGGCGCTGGTGCAGCGTCCAGCGCGCGGCCAGCTCCAGGTTCGCCCGGATCGGCAGGTAGGCCGGCTGGCGGTCCCACTCCAGCTCGTACCCGCACCCCGTCATCGCGGCCGCGGCCACCAGCACCGCCTCCACCCGCGAGCACAGGTCCGCCAGCGTCTCCGGCTCGGCCGAGCGCACGTAGTACTCGGCGCTGGCGCGTTCGGGGACCACGTTGGGGCGCTGCCCCCCGTCCAGCACGATGCCGTGGACGCGGTCGGCGGGGCTGATGTGCTGGCGCATCAGCGCGATGCCCTGGTACCCGGCGACCACGGCGTCCAGGGCGTTGCGGCCCATGAACGGCTGTGCCGAGGCGTGCGCGGCCACCCCGCGGTACGTGGCCCGCACCTGCCGCCTGCCCAGGAACGGCTGCACCGCCACGTCGTAGCTGAACGGGTGCAGCATCACCACGGCGTCGACGCCGTCCAAGGCGCCGGCGCGGGCCATCGTCTCCTTGCCGCCACCGCCCTCCTCGGCGGGCGTGCCCAGCAGCAGCGCCGTGCCGCCCACCGCGCCCGAGCGCAGCGCGTGGACCAGTCCCAGGAACGCGCCGACCGCGCTCGCGCAGATGACGTTGTGGCCGCAGCCGTGACCGATCCCCGGCAGCGCGTCGTACTCGGCGAGCACCGCCACCGTCGGGCCCTCGCCGGCGCTGACGGCCGCCCGCAGCGCCGTGTCCAGCCCGTGCACGCCGACCTGCGCCCGCACGCCGTGCGCGGTGAGCAGGTCCGCCACGGCGCCCACCGAGGAGTGCTCGGCGAACGCCTCCTCGGGGTTCGCGTGCAGCCGGTGGCTCAGGTCGAGGAGCTCACCGCTCAGGGCCTCCACGGCGGCCTCCGTGGCGTCCAGGACGTCCTCCGGTGCCCCGTGGAAGCGGCTGCCCAGCGGTGCGGCGGTCACCGCGGCCCGTTCCACCCCGGCGAGCAGCGAGGCCAGGTAGGTGCCGTCCGGCGGCGCGGGCTCGGTGCCCGGCACGGCGGGGGAGCGCTGAGCGCGTGGTTCGACCATGCGCAGCAGGACTACTCCTGTCCGCCGTGCCCGGCCAGCCACCCCCCGGCGCGTCGCCGCGCCGGAACACGGAGTTCACGCGATCGTCCCCGCGCGTCGTCCCCGCGGTTCAGCCGGCGCGAGCACGCACCTCGCGCGGGTCGCGGCCCGGGGGCTGCGTGGGGCGCGGCAGCGGTTCCAGCGCCGGCACGCCGAAGGTGCGCGGGCTTCCCGGTTCCACGGTGAACTCCTCGCCGTGGTGGCTGGTGGTCACCGGCCCGCCGCTGACCACGGTGTAGGTGGCCTCGTCGGCGGTGACCCGCACCTCCAGGCACGTCCCGCGGTGCCGCGTGCGGAAGCACAGGCCCCGCAGGCCGGCGGGCAGGCGAGGGGCGAACACCAGGCGCCCGCCGGCGTCGCGCATCCCGCCGTACCCGGCGACCAGCGCCTGCCACGCCCCGGCCAGGGAGGCGATGTGCAGCCCGTCGGCGGTCTTGCCGCGCAGGTCGTGCAGGTCCACGAACGCGGCCTCGCGCGCGTAGTCCTCGGCCAGGCCCAGGTGACCCACCTCCGCGGCGACCACCGCCTGCACCGACGCCGACAGCGAGGAGTCCCGCACCGTCAGCGCCTCGCAGTACTCGAACGCGGCGCGCTTCTCCTGCACCGTGAACGCCTCGGGGCGCAGGTGCATCGCCAGCACCAGGTCGGCCTGCTTGGCCACCTGGCGGCGGTACAGGCTGAAGTACGGGAAGTGGTCGGCCAGGGGGTACTGCTCGGGGGAGGTGCCCTCGAAGTCCCAGCGCTTGCGGCGGGTGGAGCCCTCGTCCTGCGCGTGCACGCCGGTGTCCGGGTCGCGGGGCACGTGCACCGCGTCCGCCAGCCGCACCCACTCGCCCAGTTCCTCGTCGGTGACCCCCAGTTCGCGTGCGCGCCCGGGGAAACGCTCCGCGAGGTCGACCGCAGCGCGCAGGTTCGCCTGCGCCATGAGGTTCGTGTAGGTGTTGTCGTCCACCAGGGCGCTGTACTCGTCTGGACCGGTGACCCCGTCGACGTGGAACCGGCCCTGCGCATCCTCGCGGCCCAGCACCACCCAGGAGCGCGCGGTCTCCACCACGACCTCCGTCACCAGGTCGCGCGCGAGGTCCTCGTCGCCGGTGGCGTCCACGTGGCGCACCGCCGCGTCGGCGATGTCGGCGTTCAGGTGGACGGCCGCGGTGCCGGCCGGCCAGTACCCGGAGCTCTCCCGGCCGGTGATGGTGCGCCACGGGTAGGTCGCCCCGGCCAGGCCGAGCTCGCGCGCCCGGTCCCGGGCCGCCGGCAGCATCGCGTGCCGCCAGCGGATCGCGTCCGCGGCGGCCCGCGGCCACACGTGGTTGAGCATGGGCATGACGAACACCTCGGTGTCCCAGAAGGTGTGCCCGTCGTAACCGGTGCCGGTCAGGCCCTTGGCGGGGATGCCGCGGTCGGTGGCCTGCGCGGCGGCCTGCAGCACGTGGAACAGCGCGAACCGCACCGCCTGCTGCAGCTCCGGGTCACCGTCGACGCGCACGTCGGCGTGCTCCCAGAACTCCTCCAGCACGGTGCGCTGCTGGCCGGCCAGGTGCTCCCACCCGTCGCGCAGACCTGCGTCCAGGACGGTGCGCAGCCGCGGCAGCAGGCCGTGGCGGTCCACCTGCGGAGCCCACCCCAGGGCCGCGAACTTCACCACCCGCAGTTCCTGGCCCTCCTCCAGGCGCACGTGCGCGGTGGTGACGACGCGGTCGGCGGTGGCGTGGGTGCGCACCTGCGTCTCGGCCGGGCCGGTCACGTCGTGGTCGACGAGCACCGACACGGACAGCCCGCTGCCGTCGGTGCGCTGGCGCAGGACGCCGCCGCGCGCGACGGCCTCGGTGCGGGGGTCGTGCAGCTGCGGGCTGGCCACCACCGCGGAGCGCACCTCCACCTCCCTGGGCCCGCCGACCGCGCGCACGCGGTGGTCGATCGCGAACAGGCCGGGCCGTTCCAGCGGCACCAGACGTTCCGAGCGCACCTGCACCGATGCCCCGTCGGGGGAGGTCCAGGCGGCCTCGCGGCGCAGCGTGCCGGTGCGCAGGTCCAGGGTGCGCTCGTGCGCGGTCAGCTCCCCGGTGCGCACGTCGAACCGCTCCGGGCCGACGAACAGCTCCACCAGGGTGGGGTCGGGGACGGTCACGATGCGTTCCTGCACCTGCGGGTACCCGTAGCTGTACTCCGGGTACGTCAGCGGCCACAGCTCGTACGCGCCGCTGAGGTAGGTGCCCGGGCTGCCGCTGGGGGAACCCTCGTCCAGGGAGCCGCGCACGCCCAGCCGGCCGTTCGACAGCGCGAACAGCGACTCGGTGCGCTCCAGCGCCGAGACGTCCAGCTCGCCCTCGTGCACCGCCCAGGGGTCCACCGCGCCGAGGTCCTTGCCCCTGCTCCTGCCCGCGCCCACGTGCCCTCCGTCCCGCCCGCCGCGTGCCGGCGGGGCTCGCGCTCATCCGAGCAGGTGCGCCCGCTGCGCGCACGCGCATCCCCCGGGAGCCCGGGTCGCCCCGGCCCCCGGGGCGACCGGGGCTCAGAGCACCGGCGGGCCGGCGATCGCCGCGGCGGGCTTGTCCAGCGCCGTGCCGGAGCCGTCGCGGCGACCGGGGGCCTCGGGCAGCGCCACCGCCGTGCCCGTGGGCGTGGCCGCCTCTGCCGGCCCGCGCCCGGCCCACGCCAGCAGCAGGACGTCCTCGCCCCGGGCGAAGCGGTGGCAGCGCACCCCTCCGGTGGCGCGGCCCTTGGCGGGGTACTCCGACAGCGGCGTCACCTTCGCCGAGCCGAGCTGGGTCCCCGGCAGCGCTCCGGAGTCGCCGGCCACGGTCACCACCACGGCCTCCGGGTCGTCGGCGTCCACGGCCGTCATCGAGACCACGTGCGCCCCCGGGGACAGGCGCACCCCGGCCACCCCCGCCGCGCCGCGCCCCTGCGGGCGCACCAGCGAGGCGCTGAAGCGCAGCAGCTGCGCGTCGGAGGTGATGAACACCAGGTCCTCCTCGCCCGTGCGCAGCTGCACGGCGGCGACCACCTCGTCCTTCTTCCGCGCACCGACGTCCTTCAGGGCGATGACGTCGACCTCCTCGCGGTTGCCGAGGGGTTCCAGCACGAGCCGCTTGACGACGCCGGAGGCGGTGGCCAGCGCGAAACCCGGGTCGTCGGGGTCCTCCACGCCCGCCACCGGCAGCGGCACCAGCGCGAGCGCCCGCTCGCCCTTGGCCAGGGTGAGGAACTCCTTGACCGCCACCCCGCCGGACAGCGAGGGCCGCCCGTTCGTCGGCGGAAGCACCGGCAGGTCCAGCACCGGCAGCCGCACCAGGCGCCCGAAGGAGGTGACGACTCCGACGTGCCCGCGCGCGGTGGCCGGCGCCGCGGAGACGACCAGGTCGTGGCGGCTGCGCCGGCCCTCGGTGCCCAGCGCCTCGGCGGAACCCGTGCGCGCCAGCAGCCCGGTGGACGACATCAGCACCGTGCACGGGTCGTCGGACACCTCCAGTGGCGTCACCGCGCCCGTCGCCGGCCCGCTGGAGGTCAGCAGCACGGTGCGGCGCGGGGTGCCGTGCTCGGCGGCCACCTGCGCCAGTTCGTCGCTCACCAGCTTCCGCAGCCTGCCCTCGTCGGCGAGGATCGCGCGCAGCTCGGCGATCTGCCGGTTCAGCTCCGCCTGCTCGCGCTCCAGCTCGATGCGGGAGAACTTCGTCAACCGCCGCAGCTGCATGTCCAGGATGTACGACGCCTGGGTCTCGGACAGGTCGAACACCTGCACCAGGCGCTCGCGCGCCGAGGCCGCGTCGTCGGAGGAGCGGACGATGGCGATGACCTCGTCGATGTCGACGATGGCGATGAGCAGGCCGTCGACCAGGTGCAGCCGCTCCTCCTTGCGCCGCAACCGGTACGCCGTGCGGCGGCGCACCACGTCGAGTCGGTGGGAGATGAACACCTGGAGCAGTTCCCGCAGCCCCAGCGTGCGCGGCTGGCCCTCGACGAGCGCGACGTTGTTGATGCCGAAGGTCTCCTCCATCGGCGTCAGCCGGTACAGCTGCTCCAGCACCGCCTCGGGTACGAAACCGTTCTTCACCTCGATGACCAGGTGCAGCCCGCGGGTCCGGTCGGACAGGTCCACCACGTCGGCGACGCCCTGCAGCCGCTTGGCCTTGACGTTGTCGGCGATCTTCTCCGTCAGCCGCTCCGGGCCCACCCCGTAGGGCAGTTCCGTGACGACGATGCCCTTGCGCCGGGCGGTGACGTTCTCCACCCGCACCGTCGCGCGGGTGCGGAACGTGCCGCGGCCCGTCTCGTAGGCGTCGCGGATCCCCTCCAGCCCCACGACCCGCCCGCCGGTGGGGAAGTCCGGGCCGGGCACGAACCGCATGAGCGCCCGCAGGTCGGCGTCCGGGTGCTTGATGAGGTGGCGGGCCGCGGCGACCACCTCGACGAGGTTGTGCGGCGGCATGTTCGTGGCCATGCCGACCGCGATGCCGCTGGCGCCGTTGACGAGCAGGTTCGGGAAGGCCGCCGGCAGCACACCGGGTTCCTTCAGGCGGTCGTCGTAGTTCGGGACGAAGTCGACGACGTCCTCGTCCAGGCCGGTGGTCATCAACAGCGCCGCCGGCGCCGGGCGGGCCTCGGTGTAGCGCTGCGCGGCCGGGCCGGCGTCCAGGGAACCGAAGTTCCCGTGCCCGTCCACCAGCGGCACGCGCATCGTGAACGGCTGCGCCTGGCGCACCAGGGCGTCGTAGATCGCCACGTCGCCGTGCGGGTGCAGCTTGCCCATCACCTCACCCACCACGCGCGCGGACTTCACGTGCGCGCGCTCGGGCGTCAGGCCCATGTCCTGCATCATGTAGAGGATCCGCCGCTGCACCGGCTTCAGGCCGTCGCGGGCGTCCGGCAGGGCCCGGGAGTAGATGACGGAGTACGCGTACTCCAGGAACGCCCCCTGCATCTCCTGCTCGACGTCGATGTCGACGATGCGCTCGGGAGCGTCGGGCGGTGGGGGAGCGGGCGTACGTCGTGCCATGGGTCCATCCTGCCGCCTGGGGCCGACACCGCCGGACCTACCCGCGCCAGGGAGCGCCGAACCTCCCGTCGTGGGCGCTGTCGGCCAGGGTGCGCCGCTGCGGCCGCGAGGGGCGCGAGGCCTCGCCCGGCGCGGGGTGGCCCAGGCTCACGGCGGCCACGAAGCGGTGCCCGGCCGGCACGGCGAAGCGGGCCCGCAGCGCACCGCGGGCCGCCGAGGGCACCCCGAACAGGCACGCCCCCAGCCCCTCGTCCACGGCCGCCAGCAGCATCAGCAGCCCGCTCATGCCCGTGTCCACGTCCGGCCAGGGCACTTCCCAGGTGTCCGCGTCGCGGTCCGGGCCGGGCTTGTCGGGCAGCGCGTACCGCTCGGCGTAGGCGTCCGGGTCGGCCAGCAGGAGCACGAGCACCGGTGCGGTGCGCATGCCCCGCAGCCATGCGCCGGGCGGTCCCGGCCGTCCCCGCGTCGTCAGCTCCCAGAAGTCGGCGCGCTCGCGCGCCGACCGCAGCACCAGCAGGTCGCGGCCCTGGCTGTTGCCCGCCGACGGTGCGCGCAACCCCGCCGACAGCACCCGCTCCAGCGCGGCCGCACCGACCGGGCGCCCGTCGTAGGCGCGCACCATGCGCCGCCGGCGCAGGACCTCCCCCAGCTCCACGCGCGCATCCTCGCGCACCCCCGGCACGGCCCCCACTAGGGTGGCGGGCATGGTGCCGCTGCCGCCGGTGGGCTACCCGACCCGATGGGAGGCGGACGTGGTCCTCCGCGACGGGGGCACCGCGCACGTCCGCCCCATCCGACCCTCCGACGCCGACCTCGTCGCGGCCTTCCACAGCCGCCAGTCGGAGGAGTCCCGCTACCTGCGCTTCTTCGCCCCCATGCCGCGGCTGTCCGCGCGGGACCTGGAGCGGTTCACCAACGTCGACCACGTCGACCGCGTCGCCCTGGTCGCCACCGTGGGCGAGGACATCGTCGGCATCGCCCGCTTCGACGCCGCCCCGGTGCGGCCGGGCGCGCCCCGGGCCGCCGAGGTGGCCTTCAACATCTCCGACGCCCACCAGGGCCGCGGCCTGGGCTCGGTGCTGCTGGAGCACCTGGCCGCCGCCGCGCGCGAGCGCGGCATCCGCCGCTTCACCGCCGACGTCCTGCCGCAGAACGCCAAGATGATCGGCGTCTTCCGCGAGGCCGGCTTCGAGGTGCGCCAGGGGTACTCCGACGGCGTGCTGGAGGTCTCCTTCGCCATCGACCCCACCGAGCGCTCGGTGGACGTGATGCGCGCGCGCGAGCAGCGCGCGGAGGCCCGCAGCGTCCAGGCGCTGCTGACGCCCTCCTCCGTCGTCGTCGTCGGGGCCAGCCGGACCCCCGGCTCGGTGGGGCACCGGCTGCTCGCCGACGTCGTCACCGGCGGCTTCACCGGCACCGTCCACGCGGTCAACGCCGAGGCCGAGGCCGGCGAGCTGCTGCTGGGCGTTCCGGTGCTGCGCTCGGTGCGGGACCTGCCCGGCCCGGTGGACCTGGCCGTCGTCGCGGTGCCCGCGGCGGCCGTCGTCCCCACCGTCACCGACTGCGCCTCGATGGGCGTGCGGGGGCTCGTGGTCGTCTCCAGCGGCTTCGCCGAGACCGGGCCGGAGGGCCTGGCGCTGCAGCGCGAACTGGTGCGCATCGCCCGCGCCAACGGCATGCGCGTGGTGGGGCCGAACTCCTACGGCGTCGTCAACACCGACCCCGCGGTGCGGCTGAACGCCTCCCTGTACGGGCAGGTCCCGCCGGCCGGGCGCTTCGGGCTGTTCAGCCAGTCCGGCGCGCTGGCCGTGACCGTCCTCTCCTCCGCCCAGCGCCGCGGGCTGGGGCTGTCGACGTTCGTGTCCGCCGGCAACCGCGCGGACGTCTCCGGCAACGACCTCATGCAGTTCTGGCTCGACCACGAGGGCACCGCAGCGGTGGGGCTGTACCTGGAGAGCGTCGGCAACCCCCGCAAGTTCAGCCGGGTGGCCCGCACCCTGGCCCGCAAGAAGCCCGTCGTCGTCGTGAAGTCGGGCGCCTCGGGGTTCGGGGTCCCGCCCGGCCACGCCGTGCGCGCCTCCCGCGCGCCGTTCGAGGCCGTCGACAGCATGCTGCGCCAGGCCGGCGTCATCCGCGTGGAGAACGTGCACCAGCTCTTCGACGTCGCCCAGGTCGCCGTGCACCAGCCGCTGCCCGAGGGCGCGCGGGTGGCCATCGTCGGCAACTCCGACGCCCTGGGCACCCTGGCCGCCGACGCCTGCGTCAGCTGGGGCCTGCAGGTGGCCCACGGCCCCGTGGCGGTGCCCCCCCACGCGGGCGTGGAGACCTTCACGGCGGCCCTGGAGGCGGCCTTCGCCGACCCGGGCGTCGACGCCGTGGTCGCCAGTTGGGTGCCGCCCACCCCCGAGCCGGACCCGGCGGTGGCCGCGGCGGTGGCCCGCACCGCGGCGGCGGGCGCCAAGACCACCGTCACCTGCTTCCTGGGCACCCGTGCGGTCTCCGCGGCCGTGGCGGGCACCGCGGCCGGTCCCGAGGCTGCCGCCGACGTGCCCGTGGTGCCCTCCTACCCGACGCCCGAGGACGCGGTGCGCGCCCTGGCCGCCGTGGTGCGCTACGCGCAGTGGCGCCGCCGCGACCGCGGTCACCCGCTGGCGCCCGAGGGGGTGGACCTGCGCGCGGCGCGGGCCCTCGTGGAGCAGGCGCTGGCCGAGGCCCCCGACGGGCTCACCCTGGGGCCGGAGTCGACGCGCGCCCTGCTCGCCGCCGGCGGCATCGACCTGCTGGCGCGCGCGGAGGTCCGCAGCGTCGAGGAGGCCGTCGAGGCCGCCCAGCGGCTGGGGTGGCCCGTGGCGCTGAAGACGGTCGGGGAGGAGCTCGCCGGCCGGCAGGACCTGCGCGGGGTGCGACTGGGCATCACCAACGCCGCGGCCCTCGCCGAGGCGGTCGCCGACATGCGCCAGGTCTTCGGACGGGGCGCGGACGTGCTGGCGGTGCAGCGCATGGCGGGGCTGGGGGTGCCGTGCCAGGTGCGCAGCACCGAGGACCCGCTGTTCGGGCCCGTGGTCAGCTTCGGCGTCGAGGGCGACCCGCTGGACCTCATGGGGGACGTGGCCTACCGCATCCCGCCGCTGACCGACGTGGACGTGGCGGACCTGGTGCGCTCGGTCAAGGCCGCCCCGAAGCTGTTCGGCCACCGCGGCGCGCCGGTGCTCGACGTGGAGGCGCTGGAGGACGTCATCGCCCGCGTGGCGGTGCTGGCCGACGCCCTGCCCGAGGTGGCCGACATGCGGTTGTCGCCGGTCCTGGTCGCCGAGCGCGGCGCCCGCGTGCTGGGCGCGGAGGTGATCCTCGCCCCGCCGCAGGGTCGCGCCGACCCCGACCGCCGCACCCTGCCCACCTGAGCACCGGCCCGAGGACCGCGGGGAGCGCGCCCGGTCTCGCGGGGGCCCGCGGGTGCGCGAGGATGGGGGGATGCGCGAGCGCACCCACTCCCGGCGGTCCGGGCACGGCACCTCCAGCACCTCCGGCTCCGAGGCGGGCTCGGTGGCCCGGCCCGCCGAGCTGCCGCCCCGGCTGCTGACCGACCTCGAGCGCGCCGGCTACTACCCGGCCGTCGTCGCCGACAGCCTCGTGACGGCGCTGGCCGAGGAGGAGGTCGAGGCGCACCTGGTCCACCAGGAGACGACGATCGACGCCAACGAGGTGCGCCGGCACGTCACCGTCCTGGCCACCACCGCCACGCGCCTGCTCGTCGCGCACGCCGACGACCACGGGCCCGACGAGACCTCCCCCGAGCCGTACGCGGTCTGCTCCACGGAGTCGGTGCCCCTGGAGCAGGTCGGGTCCGTGGTGGTCTCCCAGGTCGTCACCCGCCCCGCCGACCACCGCCCCGGCGCGGTGCCCGCCGAGGTCAGCCTCACCCTCAGCTGGGGTGCGGTGCAGCGCTTCGACCTCGAGCCGGCCAGCTGCCCCGACCCCGACTGCGAGGCCGACCACGGCTACACCGGCACCCTCACCGGCGACGACCTGACCGTCCGGGTGGCGGGAGCCGCGGAGGGCGCGGACGCGGTGGCCGCGGCCGTGGAGTTCGCCCGGGCCCTGTCGGCCGCCACGTCGCGGTGAAGCGGCGGTGACGGCGCCCCGGGCCGGGGGCCCCGCGGGCGCCCCGCTGCCGGTGCCCGCCTACGGCACGGACACGCTCGCCGACCTCATGCCCGCCGTCGCCCGGTCCCTGGGGGTGCCGCTGGACGGCGCGGGGGGCGCGAGCGCCGACGGCGCGGGCCTGGTGCTGCCGGCGGCCGAGCGGGTCTGCCTCCTCCTGGTCGACGGCATGGGGGAGGTGGCCCTCCGCGAGCGCTCCGGGCACGCGCCTGCGCTGCGCCGCTGGCGCGCCGACGGCCCCCACCGCGTCCTGACCGCCGGGTTCCCCACCACGACGGCCACCAGCATGGGCCTGCTGGGCACCGGCCTGCCGCCCGGCGGGCACGGTCTGGTCGGCTACGAGGTCCTCGACCCCGACCGCGACGCGCTGCTCAACCAGCTGCAGTGGGACGGTCCGGTCGACCCCCGCCGCTGGCAGCCGCACACCACCGTGTTCCAGCACCTCGCCGCGGCCGGCGCGCCCGTCACGCGCGTGGCGCCGCCGCACTTCGACGGTTCCGGTCTCACCGAGGCGGCGCTGCGCGGCGGCCGGTTCGTGGGCACCCCCGAACGGCTCGAGGCGCGCGTGGACGCCGCCGTCGCGGCGGTGCGCGCCGCCCCCCGCGGGCTCACCTACGTCTACTGGGGCCGGCTCGACCGCACCGGTCACGGCGACGGCGTCGGTTCCTGGCAGTGGGGCGAGGAGCTGGGGCGCGTGGACGCCGCCGTGGCGGAGCTGTCGCGCCGGCTGCCGCGCGGCACCCTGCTGCTGGTGACGGCCGACCACGGCATGGTCGACGTCGCCGCCCCGCAGCGCCTGGACCTCGCCCACGAGCCCGACCTGCGCGCGGGCGTGCGGCACGTCGGCGGTGAGCCCCGCGCCGTGCAGCTGTACACCGAGCCCGGTGCGGCACCGGCCGTGGCCCGGGAGTGGGCGCGACGGCTCGACGGCGTGGCGCGCGTCCTCACCCGCGCCGAGGCCGTCGCCGCCGGGTGGTTCGGGCCGGTGGAGGAACGCGTCACCGGCCGGATCGGCGACGTCCTCGCCGTGATGACCGGGCCCGTGGCGGTCGTGGACTCCGCCCGCATGCGCCCCGAGACCCTGCGCCTGGTCGGGCAGCACGGCGCCCTCACCGACGACGAGCGACTGGTGCCGCTGTTCACCGCGCTCCTGTGAACAGGCCGCCGGGAACCTCCCGGAAGTTCTCCCGACGCCTCCGTTTGAGCCCCCCGGGCAGGGGTAGTCCTCTCGTTGTCAAGGGATTGGCGAACACGGCCAACACGTCCAACGGAAGGGACACGACATGATCTCCGGCATGAACTCCGTCGAGGAGCTCTACGGCGCCACGGTCACCGGCACGGACGGCGACAAGATCGGCAAGGTCGACGAGGTCTACCTGGACAACGCGACGAACCAGCCGGAGTGGGTGTCCGTCAAGACGGGCCTCTTCGGCTCGAACGTCTCCCTGATCCCGCTGTCGCAGGCCACGATGAGCGGCGACACCGTCACGGTGCCGTTCGCCAAGGCCATGGTGAAGGACGCGCCCCACCACGACCCGGGCCACGAGCTCAGCGAGCAGGACGAGAACGACCTGTACGCCTACTACGGCATGAGCGGGACCACCGGCACCACGGGCACGGCGACCGACACCACCACGACGGGTACGGCCGGCACCGGGGTCCGCGGCGAGGGCCACGACACCTCCGGCCCCAACACCGACGACGCCATGACGCGCTCCAAGGAGGAGCTGCACGTGGCCAAGGAGAGCCGCGAGGCGGGTCGTGCGCGCCTGCGCAAGTACATCACCAGCGAGAACGTCACCCGCACGGTGCCGGTCGAGCGCGAGGAGGTCGTGGTCGAGCGCGAGCCGATCACCGAGGCCAACCGCGGTGCGGCGATGTCCGGTGGCGACCTGACCGAGGAGGAGCACGAGGTCACCCTCCACGAGGAGCGTGCCGTGGCCGCCAAGGAGACCGTGCCGGTCGAGCGCGTGCGCATGGGCACCAAGACCGTCCAGGAGGACCAGACCGTCTCCGCCGAGGTCCGCGAGGAGCACATCGACCTCGACGCCGGCCAGGAGACCACCACCAAGCGCGACCGCTGAGCTGGGCGTGAGCGAGGAACCCGCCGAGGTCCTCCGCTCGGCTGAGGAACTGCGCGTCGAGCACGTGCGTGTCCCGCGCGAGCGGGTCCGCTTCCGCAAGCGCATCGTCTCCGAGGTGCGCACGGTGCAGGTCCCGGTGCGCGTCGAGCAGCTCGTCATCGAGCACGAGCCACTCGACGCGGACGGGACCGCCCCGGCGGGGCGTACCACCCCCGCTGAGCCCCTGGAGATCGTCCTGCACGAGGAGGTCCCCGTCGTCTCGCTGCGCGTGCAGCCCACCGAGGTGGTGCGTGTCGGCGTCCGGACGGCCGCGGCCGAGCAGGTCGTGCAGGCTCAGCTGCGCACCGAGCAGGTCGCCGTCGACGAGGTGGCCACCCGGGATCCCGCGACGGGGGCGAGTTCCCCGCCGGGGTGAGCAGGTGCAGCGCCAGGCCCCGTGCGGTTCGCCGCACGGGGCCTCGTCGCGTCCGGGGACGGGTGACCGCCCCCGGACGCGGTGCTCACTCCTTCTTCGCGCCGAACATGATCTCGTCCCAGCTGGGCACGCTGGAGCGCTTGCCACCACCGCCACCACCACCACCGCGCCGGGCGGACCGGTTGCGGCGCCGCGGGGCGGGCCGTTCAGCGGCCGGGGCGTGCTCGGTCCCGGCGGGCTCCTCGCCGGCTGCCCCCGCCGCGGCGGCGGCGGGCTCCCCTCCCGGTTCCCGGCCCGCGGTGGCTCCGGTCGAGGGCGCTTCCTCGGCGGGGCCGTCGCCGGGCAGTTCGCCGTCCCGGGGCGCGGTCCCCTCGCCGGGTGCACCGCCGTCCTCCCGCCGCCCCTGCGCTTCCTCCTCCGGCGCCCCCTCGCCCGGTGCCTCTTCAGCGGGTGCCTCTTCAGCGGGTGTCCCTTCGCCAGGCACCTCCTCGTCCCGCGGTGCCGCGGGACGAGGAGGGGGCAGCACGGTGCGGTCCTCGTGCTCGTGGGGGGCCGAGGCCGCCGGGTGCGCCGGGGGCGGGTCGGCCAGCAGCGCGTCCACGCGCGGGGCCGCTTCACCGGCCTCCGCGGCCGGCGCCGGCTCGCCCCGCACCCCGCGCTGGGCGTCCAGGGCGTCCAGCAGCCCGGGGGCCAGCTCCCCGGGCCCGGGGCGCTGGGCCCGGGCGCCACGCTCCGCCGAGCGCACCCCGCCGTCGGCCTCCACGTCGTAGACCCGCTCAGCGGCGGTGCGGGCGGCCTCACCGGCCACGCTGACCAGCCGCCGCGCCGGCAGGGGCCCGGCCTCCGCGGGCTCCTCCTCGCTGAGCCAGCGGGCCTCGTCGTCGGTCGCCGTCAGCGCCCGCGAGGAGGGGTCGAAGGCCCAGCGGGCCACGCGCCCGCGGCCCCCGGCGACGAACTCGACCTGCACCGTCCAGTCGCCGTCCTCCTGGCGCCAGGAGTCCCAGCGGGCGCCTTCGGGGTCGACCGCGCGGGCGCTGAGCCGGGACACGACCAGCTCCTCCAGCGTGCCGCTGTCCCCCGAGCGCCGGTAGGGGGTCCGCCGGGCCAGGCCGGCGACGTGGGCGCGCTCGGCCAGCACCGGCCCCTCGTAGCGGCGCACCCGGTCCAGGGGGAGCCCGCCGGCGTCGGCCACCTCCTCGGCGGACTCCCCGGCGCGGATGCGCGCCTGGATGTCGCGGGGGCGCAGCTGCGCCTCCAGCTGGATCTGCAGCTGCCCCAGGCGGGCGCGGTCGCGGCGCACCGCGGCCCGCAGCGCCTCGTCCACCCGCAGCCGGTAGCGCGCTCCGTCGGCGGCGGCCAGCACCACGTGCTCGCCGTCGTCGTGGACCCCGACGAGCCTCAAGTCCTGCATGAGGGCGTCCTCCAGCGGTGTCGTCTGCAGCGGCGCGGCCGGTCGGGCCCGGTCGGCGCGGCTCCCGGTCGGGCCGAGCGCTGCACGCACTCTGCCACCTGGGCCGTGCCGCGTTCACCTGGCGGCACCACCGGTCCCCACCGTCCGCCCGCGCGCGGTGACGGCGCGCAGCCGCCGCCGCGTCGGCCGCACCCCCGGCGGGCGCGGTGCGCGGCAACGGGGATGATGGGCAGGTGAGCGCTGCGACAACCTCCGCGCGTCCGTACGACGCCGTCCTCCTGCTGTCCTTCGGGGGGCCGGAGGGCCCCGACGACGTCATGCCGTTCCTGGAGAACGTCACCCGGGGCCGGGGCATCCCGCGCGAGCGGCTCGAGGCCGTCGCCGAGCACTACCTGCACTTCGGCGGCAAGAGCCCCATCAACGACCAGAACCGCGCCCTGCTCGCGCAGCTGCGCACCGAGCTGGACTCCCGGGGCCTGACGGACCTGCCGCTGCTGTGGGGGAACCGCAACTGGGAGCCCTACGCCACCGACGTGCTGCGCGAGGCGCACGAGGCCGGTGCGCGCCGAGTCCTGGTGGTCTTCACCAGCGCCTACTCCTCCTACTCCAGCTGCCGCCAGTACCGCGAGGACCTGGCCCGCACCGCCGAGGTGCTGGCCGCCGAGGGGCGCGCGATCGAGTTCGACAAGATCCGCCACTACTTCAACCACCCCGCGTTCACCGAGGTCAACGCGCAAGCCGTGACCCGGGCCCTGGGCGAGGTGCCGGAGGGTTCGCGCGTGGTCTTCGTCACCCACTCCATCCCCGACGCCATGAACGACGTCTCGGGTCGCGACGGCGGCGCGTACGTGCGCCAGCACCTCGACGTGGCCGCCGAGGTGGCCCGCCGCGCCGGCGCCGCCCGCGGTCACGAGGTGGCCTGGGACCTGGCGTACTGCTCGCGCTCCGGGCCGCCGAGCCAGCCGTGGCTGGAGCCGGACGTCAACGACCACCTGCGCGTGCTGCAGGAGCAGGGCGTGCCCGGCGTGGTGGTGGCGCCCATCGGCTTCGTCAGCGACCACATGGAGGTCAAGTTCGACCTCGACACCGAGGCAGCCGAGACCGCCGGGGAGATCGGCCTGCCGTTCGCGCGGGCCGCGACCGTCGGCGCGGACGCCGCGTTCGTCGCCGGGCTGGTCGACCTCGTCGAGGAGCGCGCCGCGCAGGCCCGCGGGGAGCGGCCCGAGCAGCCCGCCACCGGCGCGCTGGGCCCCTCGCACACCGTGTGCCCCGTGGGGTGCTGCCGGAACCTGCGCGGCGACCTGCCCGCGGCCACCGGCGAGGACTACCGAGCCCCGGCGCCGGCGTGAGCGGTCCCGGCGGAGCGCTCCCGGGGGCGCAGGAGCTGGCGCAGCTGCGGGCGGTGGCGGTGGAGGCCGCGACCGCGGCCGCCGAGCTGGTGCGCACCGGCCGTCCCGACCGGGTGGAGGTGGCCGCCACGAAGTCCAGCCCCACCGACGTCGTCACGGCGATGGACCACGCCTCCGAGCGGTTGCTGCGCGAGGTCCTGGGGCGCCTGCGCCCGCACGACGGGGTGCTCGGCGAGGAGGGCGGGCACCGGCCCGGCACCTCGGGGCTGACCTGGGTGGTCGACCCCGTCGACGGCACCGTCAACTACCTGTACGGCCTGCGGGCCTACGCCGTCAGCGTCGCCTGCGTCCTGGACCCCGAGCGGGGCACCGCTCGCCCGGACCCGGCCGGCTGGACCGTCCTGGCCGGGTGCGTGCACGACCCGACGGCGGGGGAGGTCTGGAGCGCCGCGCTCGGGCAGGGGGCGAGCCTGCGCGACGGAGGCGGTGTCGGGGGGCGCGAGCGCGTCCTGCGGGTGCCGGAGGCGGTGGACCTGGGCCAGGCGCTGGTGGCCACCGGCTTCGGCTACGACGCCGCGCGCCGGGCGGAGCAGGCCGCGGTGCTGGCGCACCTGCTGCCGCGCGTGCGGGACGTTCGCCGCATCGGCAGCGCCGCCCTGGACCTGTGCTGGGTGGGGGCGGGCCGACTGGACGCCTACTACGAGCGCGGCCTGAAGCCCTGGGACATGGCTGCCGGTGCCCTGGTGGCGGGCGAGGCGGGTGCCCTGGTCACCGGCTTCGACGGCGGCCCCGCCGGGCCGGAGGGCGTGCTCGCGGCAGCGGGCGGCCTGCACGCGGCGCTGCGCGCCGAGGTGGCCGGCTGAGCCCGTCGCCTCCGCCCCGCCGGTCGCGGGGGCGCTCAGGCGGGGGTGCAGCCGGCCAGCGGAGCGGTCGCGGTGAGGTCCACCACGCGCGGGGCCTGCCCGGGGACCCGCTGCTCGAGGGGCCGCCCCCCGGACTGCTCGGTGGACTGCTGCTCGGCCAGGTAGGCCACGGTGTCGGGCAGCGCGACGTCGTGGGCCGCGGCCAGGTCGACCAGGCCCTCCAGCTCGCCCAGGTGCGCGGCGGCGAGCTCGTCCTCACCGGCGGCGGTGGCGGAGTCGATGGTGGCGCGCGTCTGCTGGACGCGCTCGGACAGCTCCGCCACGAAGGCGGGCGGGGCGGAGCGGGCGGTCTCGCCGTCGGGGACGGACGTCGTCGCCTCGTTCGGACGCGGATCCTGCGCGGACACAGCACCTCCTGAGGAGCTCTGGGCGTCCGGCGGCCGCCGGCGCGCTCGGGCGCGTGGCGGTCCTGCCGGTCGGCGGGGACGGCGGCACACTACGGCCCGTCGGAGCCCGGTCCAACTCCCGCGGTGTCGGTGTGGACGGCGGACGTGCCTGCGGCCCGTCCCGGACGGAGCTCCGGGACCACACGGGCGGCCCCTGCGCGGACGCTCTCAGTGGCGGCTCGCGACGCGCCGTGACCCGCCCCGGTTCGTGGTGCGTGCGGCGGTAGGTCATGATGCGTGCTCGCCTCGCCGATCGGGGCGCCGTCGAGGCGGGGCCGGGGTGCGGGCATCATTCGGGGCCGTGCTGCGTTGAGCCGGCCGCAGGACCACAGGAACACGGAGTGAGGCAGGGTCATGGCGACCGACTACGACGCACCGCGCAAGAACGACGACGAGCTCAACGAGGACTCCATCGAGGAGCTGAAGGCCCGGCGCACGGACAAGAGCTCGGGCACCGTCGACGAGGACGAGACGGAAGCCGCGGAGGGTTTCGAGCTGCCCGGCGCGGACCTGTCCAACGAGGAGCTGTCGGTGCGGGTCCTCCCGCGCCAGCAGGACGAGTTCACGTGCACCAGCTGCTTCCTGGTGGTGCACCGCAGCCAGCTGCACGACACCGGTGACGGCCGCGTCGTGTGCAACGACTGCGCCGCCTGAGAGGGGTGAGCCGCTCTCAGCGGCCGCGGGCGATCGCGTCCGCGAGCTGCTGGGGGTGGCGGGTGGACACCACCCAGTAGGGGGTCGGGTCGGCGGGGTCGTCCAGGTGCACGCGCACCGCCGTCGGGATCCAGGACCGGACCGCGAGGTGGGCCCTGGCGTCGAGCCGGGTGCCCAGCGCCGCCCGGCGCTCGGCGGCCGGTACGACCTCCACCCGCGAGACCAGCCGCAGCGGCACGGCGGCGCGCCCGGCGCGCAGCCGGCCCCCGGAGACCTCCACGGTCGCGGCCATGCTCATCAGCACCCCCACGGCCAGCGCGGCGCCGAGCAGGGCGCCGGCCAGCGCCCCGGGCGGGCCCAGGACCGGCAGCGCGATGAGGGCGCCACCGGCGACGGCCGGCAACCACGACAGCCACGTCGTCACCGCGGGCCACCACCGCTCGCGCCACACCGGCCCGGCCGGTCCCGCCGGACCGTCGGCGGCCGGTGCGGGGGAGCCGGGACGGGGCGCGCTGCTCACGGCACCAGCGTCTCACGCAGCGGCGGCACCCCGGCGCCCGGCGCCGTGCGGGCGGTGGCCGGTAGGGTCCACGACCGTGAACGACGTCGCCGCAGCCGAGCCCGGAGCCGCCCTGGAGGTGGAGACGGTGTTGGCCGACCCCGCCGCGCTGCCCAGCTACGCGCACCCGGGGGACGCGGGTGCCGACCTGACGACCCGCGTCGACGTCGTCGTCGGCCCGGGCGAGCGCGTCACCGTCCCCACGGGGGTGGCGATCGCGCTGCCGGAGGGGTACGCGGCCTTCGTCGTGCCCCGCTCGGGCCTGGCCGCCCGCCGCGGGCTGACCACCCTGAACGCGCCGGGCACCGTCGACGCCGGCTACCGCGGGGAGATCCGCGTCACGCTGCACAACACCGACCTGCGCGAGCCCGTCGAGCTGCACGCCGGGGACCGCGTGGCGCAGCTGGTCGTGCAGCGCGTGGAGCGGGTGCGCTTCGTGCCCGTGGACCGGCTGCCTGCCTCCGCCCGCGGGGAGGGCGGGCACGGCTCGACGGGTGGCTCCGGCGCGCTGACGGGCGCGCACCAGCAGACGCACCAGACCACCACCGGGGAGGGACGACCGTGAGCCTGTTCCGCCGCAAGCGCGCCAGGGACGACGAGGGCGCGACCACCGAGAGCACCGCGAGTACCGAGGGCGCCGAGAGCACCGCGGGCGCTGGCGGGGGCGCCGCCGGGACGGAGCCCGCCGAGCAGGGCGCGCAGGACGAGCGCGACGTGCCGCCCGCGGTGCCGGACCGCTCCCGCGGTCCCTTCGACGCCTCGGAGGTCCCGGCGGAGGACGGCCGCCTGGCGCTGGGCGGTCTTCGCCTGGCCGGGCGCGAGGGCATGGAGCTGCGCTTCGAGGTCGAGGAGACCAGCCAGCGCGTCATCGCCGTCACCGTCGGCCTGGCCGGTTCCGCCGCGCAGCTGCAGGTGTTCGCCGCCCCGCGCAGCAGCGGGGTCTGGGAGGAGATCCGCGCGGAGATCGCCGCCGCCGTCACCGCCCAGGGCGGTGCGGTGGAGGAACGGCCCGGCCCCTTCGGCGCCGAGCTGCTGTGCCGGCTCCCGGTGCGCACCGAGGACGGGCGCACCGCCCACCGGCCCACCCGCTTCGTGGGCGTGGACGGGCCGCGGTGGTTCCTGCGGGCCGTCTTCTCCGGTCCCGCCGCCCACGACGCGCAGGCCGCGCAGGCCCTGGAGGACGTCGTGCGCGACGTCGTCGTGGTGCGCGGCACCGACGCGATGGCCCCGCGCGAGCTCATCCCCCTGGCGCTGCCCCAGGCCCGGCCCCAGCCGGCCGCTGCGGAGGAGCAGGAGCCCGCGGGCGGCCGGGAGGAGCTCAAGCCCTTCGAGCGGGGCCCGGAGATCACCGAGGTGCGCTGAGCCGCCGGTGCGCCGGCCGGGTGACGGGGTCACAGCACGGCCGCGGGGGTCCTACCCTGTTCCCCGTGTCGAAGTCCTCGGTGCTGAGCACGCCCCTGTGGCGACGCGCGTTGCAGCGCTTCACCGCTTCCGAGTCGGACCTGGCGGCCCAGGAGGCTCAGGAGGACGCCGTGCGCCACGGCGGGACGCCCTGCCGGGCGATCCCCAACCGCACTCGTGCCTGCGTCTGCGGGACCCTGCGCTCGGTCACCTTGCGCCCCCGCGGCGGTGTGCAGGCCCTGGAGGCCGAGCTGTTCGACGGCACCGGGTCGGTGTCGCTGGTGTGGCTGGGCCGGCGCAGCATCGCCGGTGTCGAACCCGGCCGCCGCGTCAAGGCGCGCGGCCTGGTCGCCGACGACGACGGCCAGCGGGTCATCTTCAACCCCGGGTACGAGCTGCTGTGCTCCGAGAGCCCGTGACGTCCGCTCCCGACCGCGACGCCGCCCCCGAGGCGGCTCCGGCGACCGTGGAGGAGCTCGTGCGCCGGCGGCTGTCGGTCGCCCTGGGCGGGTGGCGGGGGATGCTGGACTCCGCGGCCCCGGCGCTGGCCTTCCTGATCGGCTGGATCGCGACCTCCGACGTGCTGGTCTCCGTCGGCGCCTCGGTGGCCGTGCTGCTGGTGGCCCTCGTCGCGCGGATCGCGCGGCGCGAGACCGTCCAGCACGCCGTCGGGGGCATCCTCACCACCGCCGTCGCCGCGTTCATCGCTTCGCGCACGGGGCGGGCCGAGGACGTGTTCCTGCCGGGGATCCTGCTCAACGCCGCTCTCGCGGTCGTCTTCGCCGTCTCCATGGTGGCGCGCTGGCCGGTGGTCGGTTTCCTCGTGGGCGCGGTCACCGAGGACCCCGCGGGCTGGCGCCGCGACCGCGGCGTGGTCGCGCTGTGCCAGAAGCTCACCGGCCTGCTCCTGGCGGGCTACGTGGTGCGCGTGGCGGTGCAGCTCCCGCTGTACCTGGCGGGGGAGACGACCGCGCTGGCGGTGAGCAAGCTGGTGCTGGGCTGGCCGCTGCTGGTGCTGGGGGTGCTCGTCGCCGGCGCGCTGCTGCTGCGCGGGCGCACGCCCCTGCAGCCGGAGGACGAGGCGGTTCCGCGCCCCTAGGCGCGTCCTGCGGATCACGGCCGCTGCGCACGGTCGTGATCGCGACACCGTTCCGGCTCGCCGTGGTGGAGGGCCCGGCCTGGACCGGCCGGGACCGGCCCTGGTGGTCGCGGTGGTGACCACCGCGCCGCAGCGGACCGGAGCGGGCGGGGCGCACCACCTTCGAGCGGGCCGTGCGGTACGCCGTCCGCGAGGCGTACGTGCTCGCCCTCGGCGCAGTGCGGCAGGTGGTCGTCGTCCACTTCGGCGCCCTCCGCGGGCACCTCGCCGGCGGCGGTGTCCTCGTGACGGGCCCGGGCGGGTCCTGGGTCGTCGCCTCCGGGGTCGTCGCCGCACGTCCTCGGTGCCGCACGGACCGCGTGCCCGCGGGGTCCCGACCGGCGCCGGGGGCGGAGCGCGTCAGCCGGCGATCGCTGCGCGGGTGGTGAGCGCCTCGAGGTGGTGGCGCAGCAGCCGGACCGCCCGGTCAGCGGGTTCGCGCTCGGGGCGGCGCACCAGGTGCAGCGCCAGTCCGTCCAGCAGGGCGTGCAGGTGCGCGGCCTCGGTGTCCGCGTCGAGCCCTCCTCCCGCGCGGCTGCTCGCGCCGGTGTCCGTGCCGTCGCTGGTGCCGTCGGCCGCGCTGATGAGCGCGTCGACGGTGTGGCGGCAGGCGCGTGCGACGTCGTCGTGGGCGGCGTCGGCGTCGGCGACGGGCCGCAGGCCGGTGCCGGTGAGGGCTGCGGTGCTGAGCACCACCTGCACCTCCATCTCCAGCTGGTGTTCGGCGTCCAGCGGGAGCAGTTCGGTGAGGAGGGCCAGTGCGGAGTCGACGCCACCCACGTGCGGCAGCCGGGCCAGGCGGGTGCCGGCGCGCCGGCGCACCAGTTCCAGGCAGTGGGCCAGCAGGGACGCCTGGGTGGGGAAGGCGCGGCGCAGCGAAGCGGTCGCCAACCCCGCCTCGGCGGCGACAGCGCGTACCGAGAGGCCGCGGACGCCGTCGCGGACGGCCACCCGCCAGGCGGCTTCAGCGACCTCCACCTCCCGCGCGGCGTGGTCGATGAGCTTGGGCACGTCGAAACCCTTCCGGCGTGGTGACACGATCGTGTTAAATTCCTTTGCGAACACAAACGTACTCGCAAAGGGGATCGTGTGCTGCTCGTCACCGGCTGCGAAGTCGGCTCCTGGGTCCTGGTCGTCGCCGGACTGCTCGCCCGCTACCCGCTGCGCGCCCCCCGCCTCGGGGGCCTGCTGCTGGCCGCCGTGCCCCTGGTCGGGGTCCTCCTGCTCGCGGCGACCGCCGCCCACCTGCGCTCGGGCGCCCCGGCGACCTCCGCTCACGGACGGGTGGCCCTCTACCTGGGCTTCACCCTGGCCCACGGCCGTCGCCTCGTCTCCTGGGCGGACGTGCGCTTCGCCCACCGCTTCGCCGCGGGCCCCGCTCCCGTGCCGCTGCACGGGCGCGCTCTCGCACTGCGGTGCTGGGGCGACGTGCTGCGCACCACCCTCGCCGCTGCCCTCACCGCCGCCCTGCTCGTCGGCGTGCAGCGCTGGGTCGACGACCCGCCCCGCACCGGAGCGCTGGAGCAGTTCTTCCCCCTGCTGGGGGCGGTGTGCGCGCTGGAGCTGTGCCGGGCGCTGGGGTGCACGATCCGGCCCGGGGCCGCCCCGCGCCCCGCGGTCCCGCGCACGCCCGCACCGGGAACCCCCGCCGTCGCCGGGCGGGAGCGGTGAGCGTGCGCCGGCGCACCGCGCTGGGTGTGCTCCTGGCCCCGCTGGCCCTGGCCGCGGGTGGCGCGGCCGGCGAGCAGGTCGCGCGCCGCGCCGCGCACCCACCCGCGCCGGCCGGCAGCCTGCGGGTGGACGTCGGCACCGCGGAGCTGCACCTGGTCCGCCGCCGCTCCGCGGGCCCGGGTGCACCCGGGGACCCGGTCGGCCCCGTCGTCGTCCTCGAAGCCGGCAGCGGGGAGACCAGCGCCTCCTTCGCGCGGGTCCTGCAGCGCTGGGACCTGCCCGCCACCGCCATCGCCTACGACCGTGCCGGGTACGGGCGCAGCAGCGCCTCCTCGCTGCCGCGCACCGGCGCGAACGTCGCCGCCGAGCTGCGCCAGGCGCTGCACCGCAGCGGCCACGCACCTCCCTACCTCCTCGTGGGGCACTCGATGGGCGGCCTGTTCGTGCGGGAGTTCACCCACCGCTACCCGGACGAGGTGGCCGGTCTCGTCCTGGTCGAGGCCCGCCCCGAGGACGACGCCCGCCGCACCGCCGAGCTGCTGCGCTCGGCGGGGTTCGCCGGTCAGCCCTCGTGGCGGCTGCTGACGGCGCTGGCGTGGACCGGCGCGCTGCGCACGCTGGCGCCGGTCCTTCTGGGGCCGTCGGTCCCCGCCGACGCCCGCGCCGAGTTCCTGGACGTCACCGCCACCGCCGCCTACTTCCGCGCCCGCGAGCAGGAGACGGCGGTGATCGGCGCCACCGAGGACCTGGTGCGCGGGCAGTTCCTCGGCGACCTCCCCCTCGCCGTCGTCGCCCGCGACCAGGCCCAGGACTACGCGGCCGCGGGGCTGGACGCCGCCACCGGAGCACGGCTGGAGGAGATCTGGCAGGACGGCCAGCGCCGCCTGCTGACCCTGTCCCGGCGGGCCCGCTTCACCGTGGCGACCGGCAGCGGGCACCTGGTGCCCCGCGAGCGACCCGACGCCGTCGTGGACGCCGTGCGCCAGGTCCTCGGCGAGCTCGACGGGCCGTCCCGCCCCAGCTGAGCCGGGCGTCGCCCCGGCGCCGGGAGCGGTGCGCGGAGCGGCCGGTCGGGACGCGGGACGGGTCCCGCGTCCCGACCGGGGCCCGCTCACCTGGCCGTCGCCAGGTGCTCCACGGGGGGGCGTCGCACCGCCAGCGCGGCGGGGACCGTGGCGAGGAGCAGCGGCAGGAGCACCGCGAGCGCGAGGACCACCCACAGGGCCGAGGCCGGGCCCGGCACCCACGTCCGGCCGGTCAGCGCCAGCTGGTAGGGCAGCACGGCGCTCGCGGCGACGGCGACGCCCAGGCCCGCCCCGCACAGCGCCAGCACACCGGTGTGCACGGCCTCCACGCCCACCAACCAGGACGGACGCGCGCCGACGGTGCGCAGCGCGGCGTTCTGCCACTGGCGCAGTGAGGCCGCCTCCACGAGCGCGTTGAGGAGGTGCAGGGCCGAGCACCCGGCGACGAGGAACACCAACAGGTTCTCCCCCCACGCGCTCGCTGGACCCTGCGCGCCCACGGCGGCGCTGGAGGAGTTCAGCCCGATGATCCCCAGCGAGGTGCCCACGGCCATCACCACGGGCACGAGGACCGCGGCCGACTCGACGCGGGAAGCGGTGGCGCGCCTGGCGGCGGACCTCAGGACACCGCACCCCCGGTCGGGCAGCAGCAGCCGCAGCGGTGCGGTGACCAGCGCGGTGACCGCCGGCCCCAGGACGGCGATGCCGCAGGCCCAGACGATCGGTGCGGGTCCGGCGGTGGCGCTGGCCAGGGGGTTCCCCTCGAACACCGTGGCGGTCACGACGCTCAGCGCGAGGCCGCCACCGAGGAGCAGCAGGCCGGTGGTGACGCGCCAGGGGCCGGCCCACCTGCGGCCGGTGGACGCGGCGGTCAGCAGCTCCGCGGGGCGAGCGCGCACCAGCGGACGGGTGGCCCACCGAGCGGCCGCGATCGCGACGAGGAGCACGGCGCCGAGGGTCGCCACGAGCGGGATCCAGCCGCTGCGGTACGACGTGCCGGGGGGCGCGGCGCCGTGGGCGGTGAGGGCCGACAGCGCCGCCGAACCCAGCAGCCGCCCCAGCAGCAGTCCCGGCACGAGGACGACCAGCAGGCACTGCAGCACCTGCGCCCGCACGATGCGCTGGACCTGCCCCGGGCTCGCGGCGACGGCGCGCAGGACGGCCAGGTCGCGCCGCTGGGCGCGCACCGAGGTCGCGACGGCGCCGGCGACCAGGAGGACCGTCATGAGGACGCCGAAACCCCCCAGGGTGGCGCCCAGCGCGGCGACGTAGGACCCGTCCGCGGCCGGTCCGGGGTCCGCGCCCGGCACCTGCTGCGGTGCGCGGACCCCGGACTCGACGAGTCCGGCGCAGGCCGCGAGGACGGCGGCGCTGCAGCACAGCGGGGCGAGGAGCGCGGTCGAGGACCGCGGCCGGGGGAACGGGGGAGGGACCGCGATCACACCGGCACCTCGCGCGGGGCCACCGGGCCCTGGAGGGCGGCCAGGCGGTCCGTGACCTGCTGCGGGGTGGGTCGGTGCAGTTCTGCGCGCACCCGGCCCCGGTCCAGGACGAGCACGCGGTCGGCCGTCGCCGCGGCCACCGGGTCGTGGGTCACCAGGACCACCGTGCGGCCCTCCTGGTCGACCGCGCCGCGCAGCAGTCCCAGCACCGCGTCGGCGGTGCAGCGGTCCAGGGCCGACGTCGGCTCGTCCGCGAAGACGACGCGCGGCCGGGTGAACAGGGCGCGGGCGATCACCACGCGTTGTTGCTGACCCCCTGAGAGCTCGGCGGGTCGTCTGTGCTCCACGTCGTCCAGGCCGACGCGGGACAGCGCCTCCCGCACGGCTGCCGGGCTCGGGCGCCGCCCGGTCAACCGCGCCGGCAGTGCGGTGTTCTGCGCGATCGTCAGGTCGGGCAGCAGGTTGTGGCTCTGGAAGACGAACCCCGCGTGCTCGCCGCGCATCCTGGCCAGGCGTCGTTCCCCCATCCCGGTGATCTCCTGGTCCTGCCACCTGACCGTGCCGCGGGTGGGGCGGTCCAACCCGGCGGCGCAGTTCAGCAGGGTGCTCTTGCCCGAACCGGACGGGCCGACGATGGCGGTGAAGGTGGCGGGCAGGAACTGCGCGGTGATGTCGCTGAGGACCTCCCGGCCGCGGCGGACGCTGCCGCGGCGGCGCGACAGGCCCTCGACGGCCACGGCCGCGGTTGCGGCCCCCTCCACTGCGGGGCGGGGTGCGACGAGCGGGCCGGCCGGGCCGGGAGCGTCTCGGCGAGGGGTCGGGTGGTCGTCGTGACGGGATCGCGGGGGCACGGTGCGAGGCTAGGGAGGTGCGCGGGGCGTGGCGGTGGGGCTGGCCCGCGTCTTCTCCTGGGGTCACCCCCACCTGCTGCGGTCCTCGTGGACGCCCACCCGCCCCGCGTCCGCGCCGGCAGTGCCCGGCGCGTGCGACCAGCGCGGCGCTACGGGCCGCCGAGCAGCGAGCGCAGCTCCGCCTCCGCGTCCGGGACGCTGAGGAACATCAGGTGGTCGCCGGCCTCGAGCACGTCGTCGGCGCTGGGCGCGAAGGGTCGGTCCCCGCGCACGATCGCCACCAGGACGGCCTCCGCCGGCAGCGGCATCCCCCCGACGGTGCGGCCCACCACGGGGCTGCCGGCGTCCAGGGTGTACTCGGCCATCGAGGTGTTGCCCTGCTGGAAGGTGAACAGGCGCACCAGCTCGCCGACGCTGACGGCCTCCTCGACCAGCGCCGTCATCAGCCGCGGCGTGGACACGGCCACGTCCACGCCCCAGGCCTCGTCGAACAACCACTCGTTCTTGGGGTTGTTGACGCGCGCGACGGTGCGGGGCACGCCGTACTCGGTCTTGGCCAGCAGCGAGACGACGAGGTTGGCCTTGTCGTCGCCGGTGGCGGCCACCACGACGTCGCAGTCGGCCAGCTCGGCCTCGTCGAGGCTGGAGATCTCGCAGGCGTCGGCGAGCAGCCACTGCGCGTCGGGGACGCTGGAGATCTTCATGGCGGCGGGGGAGCGGTCCACCAGGAGCACGCGGTGGGAGTTGGCGAGCAGTTCACGGGCGATGGAGCGCCCCACGATCCCGGCGCCGGCGATGACGACGCGCATCAGGCTCCCTCCTCCGGGGCGGCGGCGAGCACGGCGGTGGCCGCGGCGGTGCGCTCCTCGGCGACGACGACGTGCACGAGGTCGCCCTCCTGGTGGACCATCCCCTTGACGGGCACGATGCCCTGCCCGAGCCGGGTGACGTACGCCACCCGCACGCCGGCAGCGGCCTCGAGGGTGTGCAGGGGCCTGCCGATCCACGCCTCGTGCACGGGCGCCTCGACCAGGACGACCCGGCCGCTGGCGTCGCGGAACTCGCTGAGGGCTCCCTGGGGCACGAGCCGGCGCAGCACCTGGTCGGCGGTCCAGCGCACGGTGGCGATGGTGGGGATGCCCAGGCGCTGGTACACCTCGGCGCGGCCGGGGTCGTAGATGCGGGCCACGACGGTCTCCACCTCGAACTTCTCGCGGGCCACGCGCGCGGCGAGGATGTTGGAGTTGTCGCCGGAGGAGACGGCGGCGAAGGCGTCGGCCTGGTGGATGCCGGCCTCGACGAGGGTGTCGTGGTCGAAGCCGACGCCCGTGATGCGCCGCCCGGCGAAGGAGGTGCCCAGCCGGCGGAAGGCGTCGGCGTTCTGGTCGACCACGGCCACGCTGTGCCCGCGCTGCTCGACGGTCAGCGCCAGGGTGGAGCCGACGCGGCCACACCCCATGATCACGAAGTGCACGACCCCTCCGGTGCGTCCTGTGCGGCCGGGAGCGCCGGCGTCTCCGGCGCGTCCTCCCCGGGCGGCGACGCTACCGCCTCGGGACGTCCCCCGCCGCAGGCCCACCGGTGGACCTGCGGCGGGTCCGCGCGGGCTTAGCATCGGTGGACGTGCCCTCTGTGACGGACGCGGTCAAGCGCGTGCTCGTCGGCCGGCCGTTCCGCAGCGAGCGCCTGTCCGAGACCCTGCTGCGCAAGCGCATCGCGCTGCCGGTCTTCGCCTCCGACGCCCTCAGCTCGGTGGCCTACGCCCCCGACGAGATCTTCCTCACGCTGTCGATCGCGGGGATCGCCGCGTACGCGGTGTCGCCGTGGGTGGGCCTGGCGGTGGTCGTGGTGATGCTCGTCGTGGTCGCCTCGTACCGGCAGAACGTGCACGCCTACCCCTCCGGCGGCGGCGACTACGAGGTCGCCACGGTCAACCTGGGCCCCAACGCGGGGCTCACGGTGGGCAGCGCGCTGCTGGTGGACTACGTCCTGACGGTGGCGGTGTCGATCTCCTCCGGTGCGCAGTACGCGGCCACGGCGATCCCGGCGCTGCGCGGGCACGAGGCCCTGCTCGCCAGCGGCCTGGTGGTGCTGCTGATGACCGTGAACCTGAGGGGCGTGCGGGAGAGCGGCTCGGCGTTCGCCGTGCCCACCTACGTCTTCATGGTCTCGGTCATCGGCATGGCGCTGTGGGGCTTCGTGCGCCACCTGTCCGGCGACCTGCCGCAGGCGCCCAGCGCGGTCTACGAGCTGACCGCCGAGCACGACATCTCCGGGGGGCTGACGAGCCTGGCGGGCGCGTTCCTCATCCTGCGGGCGTTCTCCTCCGGCGCAGCGGCGCTGACCGGCGTGGAGGCCATCAGCAACGGGGTGCCCGCCTTCCGCAAGCCCAAGAGCCGCAACGCGGCCACGACGCTGCTGCTGCTGGGGGCCATCAGCGTCACGATGCTCGTGAGCATCATCGCGCTGACCAACCTCACGCACGTGCGCTTCGCCGAGGACCCCTCCACGCAGCTGCTGCGCGACGGGGTGCCGGTGGGCGAGGACTACGTGCAGGACCCGATCATCGGCCAGCTCGCCGCGACGATCTTCGACCACTTCACGATCGCCTTCTACGTGGTGACCGCCGCCACCGGCGTCATCCTGGTGCTCGCCGCGAACACCGCGTTCAACGGCTTCCCGGTGCTCGCCTCGATCCTCGCGCGCGACGGCTACCTGCCCAAGCAGCTGCACACCCGCGGGGACCGGCTGGCCTTCTCCAACGGCATCATCGCCCTGGCGGGTGCGGCGATCGTCCTCGTCCTGGCCTTCGACGCGCAGGTCACCCGGCTCATCCAGCTGTACGTCGTGGGGGTGTTCGTGTCCTTCACGATGAGCCAGACCGGCATGATCCGGCACTGGACGCGCCACCTGCGCTCCGAGACCGACCCCGCGGCGCGCGCGCGGATGAAGCGCTCGCGGGCCATCAACTCGGTCGGCCTGGCCCTGACCGGCCTGGTGCTGGTGATCGTCCTGCTGACGAAGTTCACCCAGGGCGCGTGGATCGCGATCCTCGCCATGGTGGTGCTCTTCCTCAACATGAAGCTGATCCGCCGGCACTACACCTCCGTGGCCCGGGAGCTGGCGATCGCCGAGGGGGCGCAGGCGAAGGCCCTGCCGACGGGCGTGCGCAGCGTCGTGCTGGTCTCCAAGATCCACAAGCCGACGCTGCGGGCGCTGGCGTACGCGCGGGCCGCGCGGCCCACCGACCTCCAGGCGGTCACGGTGGCCGTGGACCCCGAGGAGGTCGCGGCGCTGCAGGCGCGCTGGGAGGCCCTGGGGCTGCCGATCCCGCTGACGGTGCTGGACTCCCCGTACCGCGAGGTCACCCGGCCCGTCATCGAGCACGTCAAGGCGCTGCGGGCGCGGTACCCGCGCGACCTGGTGACCGTCTACGTCCCCGAGTACGTCGTGGGGCACTGGTGGGAGACCCTGCTGCACAACCAGTCGGCGCTGCGCCTGCGGGCGCGGCTGAGGTACACCCCGGGAGTGATGGTGGCGAGCGTGCCCTGGCAGCTGAGCAGCTCGGAAGGCATGGAGGACCGCGTGGAGCGGTCCGCGCCGGGGCTGGTGCGCCGCGGGACGTTCGGCCCGGCGCCCGCCGGTGCCGACGCCCCCGTCGCCCACCCGCGGGGCCCGTCCGGTCCCGCGGGCCCCGTCGGCGACGAGCGCGAGGGGGCGCTGTGAGCCGCTCGGCACGGCCGGCCGCGCCCGGCGCGAGCCGTCGCCGCCGCACCCGCGAGGCGCCCGAGCGGGGCGCGGACCGCACCGGCGCCGAGTTCGAGGTCGAGGTGGGCCCCGTCGCGCACGGCGGGCACTGCGTGGCCCGGCACGAGGGCCGGGTCGTGTTCGTGCGCCACGCCTTGCCGGGCGAGCGCGTGCTGGCGCGCGTCACGGAGGGCTCGGACGGCTCGAAGTTCTGGCGCGCGGACGCGGTGCGCGTGCTGGAGGCCGACGCCGACCGCGTGGAGCAGCCGTGCCCGGTGGCGAAGCCGGGGCTGTGCGGGGGCTGCGACTTCCAGCACGTGGCGCTGCCGCGTCAGCGGGCGCTGAAGGCCGAGGTGGTGGCCGAGCAGCTGCAGCGGCTCGCCGGGCTGGACCTCGCCGTGGAGGTCGAGGAGGTCCCGCTGCCCGCGGGTGCCGAGCAGCCGGAGCACCCGGGTCTGCGCTGGCGCACCCGCACCCAGTTCGCCGTCGACGCCGAGGGCAGCACCGGTCTGCGCCGGCACCGCTCGCACGACGTGGTGCCGCTGCAGGACTGCCCCATCTCCACGCGCGCCGTGGTCGGCAGCGGGGTCCTGGGCCAGCGGTTCGGCAACGTGGAGTCGGTGGAGGTGGCGGCGGGCTCGGACGGCGGGGACCCGCTGGTCGTGGTCGCCCCCAGCGCGGGCGCCCGCGCGCACCTGCCGAAGCTGCCCGCCGCCTCCGTGGCGGTGCGCACCCCCGAGGGCGTGCACCGCGTGAGCGGTCGCACGTGGGTGGGCGAGCGGGTGCCGGTGCGCGGGCGGGAGCTGGCGTTCCGCGTGAGCGGTGCCGGGTTCTGGCAGGTGCACGCGGGGGCGGGTGCGGCGCTGACGGAGGCGGTCCTCCAGGCGCTCGAGCCCCGCGCGGGGGAGCGCGCGGTGGACCTCTACGCCGGGGCGGGGCTGTTCACGGCCGTCCTGGCCGACGCGGTGGGCGGGGGCGGCTCGGTGCTGGCGGTGGAGGGCGAGGCGCGCGCCGTGCGCGACGCCCGGCGCTCCCTGCACGGTGCGCAGCAGGTGGAGCTGTGGGAGGGCCGCGTCGAGGAGGCGCTGGCCGACCCGGAGCTGGCGGGTCCGGGCGTGGACGTCGTCGTGCTGGACCCGCCTCGCTCGGGGGCCGGGCGGGAGGCGGTGGAGCGCATCGCGGCGCTGGGCCCGCGGGCCGTGGCGTACGTGGCCTGCGACCCGGCGGCGCTGGCGCGGGACGTGGCCTCCTTCACCGCCCACGGCTACGTCCTGGACGGGCTGCGCGCCTTCGACCTCTTCCCGATGACGCACCACGTGGAGTGCGTGGCTCGGCTGGTGCCGGCGCGCTGAGCGCCGACGGGGCGTGCCGCGCCGCGCAGTGGTATCTTGACGTCGAGATAAATGGTCGGCGAACGCGGTGGGGCGCCGGTCCGGGGCCACCCGGACGGTGGCAGCATCGGACCCGACGCGCACGACCCGCGACGACGGTGAAGCGGACGACGAGTGAGGAGCTCACGGTGAGCAGCCAGAACAGCTTCCAAGCCAAGGCTACCCTAACATCAGCCGGCACGGAGTACACGATCTTCCGGCTCGCGGCGGTCGAGGGCGCCGAGAAGCTGCCGTACAGCCTGAAGGTGCTGCTGGAGAACCTGCTGCGCACCGAGGACGGTGCCAACACCACCGCCGACCACGTCCGTGCCCTGGCCGGCTGGGACCCGGACGCCGAGCCGGACACCGAGATCCAGTTCACCCCCGCCCGCGTGATCATGCAGGACTTCACGGGCGTGCCCTGCGTCGTCGACCTCGCCACCATGCGCGAGGCCGTCGCCGAGCTCGGCGGCGACCCGACGAAGATCAACCCGCTGGCCCCGGCCGAACTGGTCATCGACCACTCCGTCATCGCCGACGTCTTCGGCCGCCCCGACGCCTTCGAGCGCAACGTCGAGATCGAGTACGGCCGCAACCGCGAGCGCTACCAGTTCCTGCGCTGGGGCCAGACCGCCTTCGACGACTTCAAGGTCGTCCCCCCGGGCACCGGCATCGTGCACCAGGTGAACATCGAGCACCTGGCGCGCGTGGTCTTCCCGCGCGAGGTGGACGGCGAGCTGCAGGCCTACCCCGACACCCTGGTGGGCACCGACTCGCACACCACGATGGTCAACGGCCTGGGCGTGCTGGGCTGGGGCGTGGGCGGCATCGAGGCCGAGGCGGCCATGCTGGGCCAGCCGGTGTCCATGCTCATCCCGCGCGTGGTGGGCTTCAAGCTGACCGGGTCCATCCCCGCCGGCGCCACCGCCACCGACGTCGTGCTGACCATCACCCAGATGCTGCGCGAGCACGGTGTCGTCGGCAAGTTCGTGGAGTTCTACGGCGAGGGCGTGGGGGCCGTGCCGCTGGCCAACCGCGCCACCATCGGCAACATGAGCCCGGAGTTCGGCTCCACCGCGGCGATCTTCCCGATCGACGACGTCACGCTGGACTACCTGCGCCTGACCGGCCGCAGCGAGGAGCAGGTCGCGCTCGTCGAGGCCTACACCAAGGAGCAGGGCCTCTGGCACGACCCCTCCCGCGAGGCGAAGTACTCCGAGTACCTCGAGCTGGACCTGTCCACCGTGGTGCCGAGCATCGCCGGGCCCAAGCGCCCGCAGGACCGCATCGCGCTGACCAGCGCCAAGGAGGCGTTCCGCGCCGCCCTGGGCGACTACGTCACCGACGAGGTGCCCGGCGACGCGCCCTCGTCCGCGATGAGCAGCACGATCGACGACACCGCGACCGCCACGCAGGACGAGGCCAGCGCGGAGAGCTTCCCCGCCTCCGACCCGCCGGCAGCCTCCGGCGGAGACGCCAGCGACGCCCCGCACAGCCCCGGGCACGCCGACGGGCGCCCCTCCCGGCGGGTCGCGGTGACGATGGACGACGGCACCGAGACCGAGATCGACCACGGCGCCGTCGCCATCGCCTCGATCACCTCCTGCACCAACACCTCCAACCCCTCGGTGATGATCGCGGCGGCGCTGCTGGCGAAGAACGCCGTGGAGAAGGGCCTGACGGCCAAGCCCTGGGTGAAGACGTCGCTGGCGCCGGGCTCGAAGGTCGTCACCGACTACTACGAGAAGGCCGGCCTGACCCCCTACCTGGAGAAGCTCGGCTTCCACCTGGTCGGCTACGGCTGCGTCACCTGCATCGGCAACTCCGGCCCGCTGCCCGAGCCCGTCTCGGCCGCGGTGCAGGAGAACGACCTCGCGGTGACCGCGGTGCTCTCGGGCAACCGCAACTTCGAGGGCCGGATCAACCCGGACGTCAAGATGAACTACCTCGCCTCCCCGCCGCTGGTCATCGCCTACGCGATCGCCGGCACGATGGACTGGGACGTCGAGAGCGACCCGATCGGCCAGGACGAGTCCGGCCGGGACGTCTTCCTGCGCGACATCTGGCCCGACGCCGCCGAGGTGGAGCGGGTCATCGGCGAGGCCATCAGCAAGGACATGTTCGTCAAGGACTACGCCGACGTCTTCGCCGGTGACGAGCGCTGGCGGGGCCTGCCCACGCCCGAGGGCGACACCTTCGCGTGGGACCCGGAGTCCACCTACGTGCGCAAGCCCCCGTACTTCGAGGGCATGCAGGCGGAGCCGTCCCCGGTGACCGACATCTCCGGCGCACGGGTCCTGGCCCTGCTGGGCGACTCGGTGACCACCGACCACATCTCCCCGGCCGGTTCCATCAAACCCGACAGCCCGGCGGGGACGTACCTGTCCGAGCACGGCGTGGAGCGCAAGGACTTCAACTCCTACGGCTCGCGCCGCGGCAACCACGAGGTGATGATCCGCGGCACCTTCGCCAACATCCGGCTGAAGAACCTGCTGCTGGACGGTGTCTCGGGTGGTTACACCCGCGACTTCACCCGCGGCGGCGAGCAGGCGAGCATCTACGACGCGGCCCAGAACTACGCCGCGCAGGGCACCCCGCTCGTCGTGCTGGGCGGCAAGGAGTACGGCTCCGGGTCCTCTCGCGACTGGGCCGCGAAGGGCACCGCGCTGCTGGGCGTCAAGGCCGTCATCACCGAGAGCTTCGAGCGCATCCACCGCTCGAACCTCATCGGCATGGGCGTCGTGCCGCTGCAGTTCCCCGCCGGTGAGAGCGCCGGCTCCCTCGGCCTGGACGGCACCGAGACGTTCGACGTCGCCGGCCTGACCGAGCTCAACGAGGGCCGCACGCCGCGCACCGTGAAGGTGACGGCGACCAAGGAGGACGGCTCCACCGTGGAGTTCGATGCGGTCGTCCGCATCGACACCCCCGGCGAGGCGGACTACTACCGCAACGGCGGCATCCTGCAGTACGTGCTGCGCTCGCTGACGAACGCCTGACGTCCGCGGCGCGACGGAGGAGGGCGGTCACCCCGGTGGGGTGGCCGCCCTCCGGCGCGCACGGGGACCGGCCGGTCAGGCCCGGCCGGTCCCCGTGACCGGTGCGCTGAGGAACTCCTCCACCGCCAGGGCCCGGGTGCTGATGCGCACGTCGCCGATCCAGCCGTGGAAGCCTTGCCCGAACACCTCGTCCGACTGGGTGGCGCCCAGCGCGAACGGCTTGCCGAGCGTGGCGATGCCGGTGGCCCGCTGGGCCGGGTTGCGGACGGTCCGCGATCCGTCGACGTGGACGACCGTGCGGTGGCCGTCGTTGACGATCGCCACGTGCCGCCAGCGCCCGGGGGTCAGGGCGTGCGTCCACGACGTCGGGTTGACGTCCTCGGTCGCCGGGTAGAGCACGAACTGCAGGAACCGTTCCGGGCTGACGTTGAGGCTGCACGTCGGTTCCTCGGTCGTGTAACCGCTCGTCCTGCCGGCGTCGCCGTTGTTCCCCTCCCAGCTGAGCACGCCCATCCACGCGTGGTCGCCGGTGAACGGGTCGGGCAGCTTGAGGAACACCTCGATGGTGAACCCCGACAGGAACTTCTCGGAGTTCAGCGGTGCGTCCGGCCCGGTCTCCAGGACGGCCCCGCCGTCGGGGTCCCTGCGGCCGTCGAACCGCAGGCTGGCGTGGGCGGGCTGGCCCTCGTGGTGCTCGGCGGACCACGTCAGCGCTCCGGCGGTCCCGGCGCCGATGAGCCGCGCGGTGAGGTCGTTGCCGTTGCCGGACAGGTCGGCCACGACGGTCCCCGCGGCCACGACCGCGCCCTCCGCGGCACCCGGCAGGGCGTCGAAGCGCCAGTAGGCGGCCGTGTCCGGCCCGACCACCGCCCGGGCCGGGCGCGGGGCCGGGGCTGCGGGCGGGGCGAAGGAGGCGAAGCGCGCGGCCGGGTCCAGCGGGAAGGAGAAGCGGTCCGCGTCCCCGCTGCGCTCGACGTTCTCCTGCTGCAGGGGGGTGCGGTCACCGGCCGGCACCGCGCGCAGCCACGGGGAGGACGTCTCCACGTCCACCACGCCGCGGGCCAGGTCGAAGCGGTACAGCCGCAGGGTGCCGGCCCCGCCGTAGTACTGGTCCTGGTAGTTCGCCAGGTGGGCGTGCACCGCGTTCCCGGCGTCGTTGGTCAGGACGGTGCGCCCCACCGGCCAGAAGTGGCCGTTGAGGGTGAGGAAGACCTGGTCGTGCCCGCGCACGAGCTCCTCCCACAGCAGGCGGCCGTACTCCGACGGCTGCGCGGCGCCGTCGCCGGCACCGGCCTCGACGAGCTCGTGGGAGACGACGACGGTCGGCAGCGACGCGTTCTCCCGCAGCACGCCGTCCGCCCACGCCAGCCCGGCGTCCGAGAGGCGCCAGTCCAGCATCAGCACGAGCCAGTCCCGGCCGCCGGCGCGCACCACGTGGTGGGAGGAGTACCCGTCGGGGGAGGACCCGCGGTGCGTGGGCACGCCGCGGGCCCGGTCGGGGCCGAAGTGGCGCAGGTACGGCGTCGGCCCGCGCTGGTCGTCGCCCGTCACGTCGTGGTTGCCGGCGACGACGCCGTACGGCAGCGCCCGCCGGCCCGCGGGCAGTTCGGTGTCGAAGACGCGCGCGGCCAGGGCGGTCTCGGCCTCGCTGCCGTGCTCGGTGACGTCGCCCAGGTGCACCAGGAACGCGATGTTCTCGCTCGCCCGGTGCTCACGCAGCCACGCCAGGCTCGCCGCGAGCGGTTCGGGGTCGGCGCTGTCGGCGTCGAACAGGTACTGCGTGTCCGGCAGCACCGCGAGCGTGAAGCGCGGCGACTCCGGGTCGAAGCCGTGGCGGGCGGTGCCCGGCGCAGCGCCCGTCGCCGGGGCCGCAGCGGCGCTCGCGGGGACGGCGGGGACGGCGGTGGCGGCGGGGACGGCGAGGCCGGTGGCCAGCAGCGCGCGCCGCGACAGGTCGGGGGTCACGCCGCCAGCCCAGCCCTCCCGGGTGCCGGTGGTCCCACCGCCGGGTGAACGGCGCGGAGGTGCCCGGTGAACCCTCTGAGCCGGTGCGTGCGCAGTGTCGCGGCCCTCACCCGGACGGGTGCGCCCGGAGGATCAACTCCGGTGCTCCGCGTGCCGATGGGAGTGCTGGTGCGGCACCGCGCGGGTGCCGCTGTCGAGGACGGGGCGTGCAGTGTTCGACGAGGCGTGGCGCAGCCAGGGCGAGGACGTCGCCCCGGGGGTCGCCGCTGCGCTGCTGCACCTGGCCGCCGCCGGTGAGCAGCCCGTCCTCGTCGTCTCCCGCCCCCGCCCGCCGGAGGCGCCGGAACGGCCCCGCGTGCGCTGGGCCAACGCCACCCTCGCGGCCCTGCTGGGCGTGGCGACGGCCGACCTGGTGGACCTGGCCGTGGGCCGGGTGCTGCGCGGCGCCGACGCCCCCGGCGCCCTGGTGCGCGAGCGCTGCACCCGCTTCACCGCCGAGGCCGTCACCGCCTCCGGGGAGGTGCGCGCCGCGGAGGTCGCCGCCTGGCCGGTGCCCGAACGGGTCAGCGGGTTCGGCGCGGTCTCCGAGCGCCTGTGCGTCGACGTGGCGCTGGCCGCCGAGGACCACTGGGTGCTCCAGCTGGTCAGCCCCGACGACGAGCGCTCCCGCGCGGTGCTGCGCGCGGCCGAGGAGCGCTTCGCCACCCTCGCCCAGGACTCCCCGGCGCCCACCCTCGTCTCCGACGTGGGCGCGCGCCTGTCCCGTGTCAACGACGCCTTCGCGGCCCTGCTGGGGGTGCCGGCGCAGGAGCTGTGCGGCACCGGCTGGCTCGCGCACGTCCTCGACGACGAGCGCGGCCGCGTCGCGCAGGCCGTCGCCGACGTCCTGGCCGGTGAGCGCGTCACCTTCGACACCCGCCTGCGCACCGCCGTCGGCCAGGTCCGCTGGGTGACGGTGCGCCTGGCGCCCAGCCGCACCCCCGGCTACGGCGCCGGTTTCGTCGGCACCGTCGAGGACGTCACCGACCGCCGTGCGCGGGAGAACCGGCTGGCCTACCAGGCGCAGCACGACCTGCTGACCGGGCTGCCGAACCGCCTGGCGCTGCTGGAGCACCTGGGTGAGCTCCTGCCCGCCGCCTGCCCCGGCGGCGGTGGGCCGGCGCTGCCGCCGTCCGCGCCCGTGGGCGTGTTCATGGTGGACCTGGACGACTTCAAGACCGTCAACGACGGGCTGGGCCCCGAGGCCGGCGACGCGGTGCTCGTGGAGGTCGCGCGACGGATGGTGCGCACCGTGCGCACCGGCGACCTCGTCTCGCGCCCCGGCGGCGACGAGTTCGTGCTGGTGTGCCACGACCTGCCCGACGAGGCGGCCGTGGCGGCCACGGCCCGGCGGGTGCTGGACGCCCTGGTGGCCCCGGTGGAGGTCAACGGGCTGCGCCTGCGGGTCGGCGCCAGCGTCGGCGTGGTGCTGCTCGCCGGTGAGCCCGGCGGCGCCGAGGAGGTCGTGCGCGACGTCGGCATCGCCACCCACGAGGCCAAGGCCGCCGGCGGCGGCCGCTGGGCGCTGCTGGACGAGGAGGTGCGCCGGCGGGCGCGCCGGTCCCTGCGCCTGGTCGCCGACCTGCGCGAGGCCCTGGCCCGCGGGGCGATCGAGGTGCACTACCAGCCGGTGGTCCGCCCCGGCACCGCCACCCGGCCGGCCGCGCAGCTGCTGTCGGTGGAGGCGCTGGCCCGCTGGCGCCACCCGGAGCTCGGCCCGATCGACCCGGCCACCTTCATCGAGGTCGCCGAGCGCGCCAACCTGGTGCCGCTGCTGGACGCGCACGTCCTCGCCGTGGCCTGCCGGGACCTGGCCGCCTGGCGTGCCGAGGCGACGGCCGTGGGCCTGCCGCACGTGCCGCGCCGGGTGGCGGTCAACGTGTCCGCGGTGAGCCTGTCCGCGGAGGGCTTCGCCGACGGCGTGCGCCGCACGGTCGCCGCCGCCGGTCTGCAGCTGGACGACGTGTGCCTGGAGGTCACCGAGACGGCCCTGGCCAGCGACCTGCGCGCCTGCCGCGCCGTCCTGGAGGAGTTGCGGTCCGACGGCGCCCGCGTGGCCATCGACGACTTCGGCACCGGCTACTCCTCGCTGGCGTACCTGGTGGACCTGCCCGTGGACCACCTGAAGGTGGACCGCTCCTTCGTGCGCGGCCTGCGCGGCGGGCACGACGCGGCCGGTGGCGCGCGCGGCGGGCCCGCGCGGGCCGTGGCCGCGGCCGTGGTGTCCCTGGCGCGCACCCTGGGGCTGGACGTGGTCGCCGAGGGCGTGGAGACGCACGAGCAGAACGCCGTGCTCGTCGAGCTCGGCTGCGAGGCGGTGCAGGGCTACCTCTACGCCCGGCCCATGGCGCGGGAGGAGCTGTGGCAGGTGCTCCTCGACGGCGGCACCCTCGCCCCTCAGCAGCCCGCGCTGCCCGCGCCGAGGCAGGTCCCGGCGTGAACCTCTCCCGCCCCCACCCCGCAGCCCCGCCCCGCCCGCTGCTGCTCGCCGCGGCCCCGCCGGGCACCTCCGTCGTGCCCGACGGTGCCGTCCGGGTGCTGGGCCGCATCAGCGCCGCCCTGGACGACCTGCCCGCGCACCGGCCCGTGGCGGCCCGCGTCGTCGCCCAGGCCGACGACCACCGCTCGGACGCCCGGTCGCTGGGCCAGACCCTCGGGTGCGACCCGGCGCTGACCGCGAAGGTGCTGCGGCTGGCGAACTCCGCCTACTTCGGCCTGAGCGGCCGCGTGTCCGCGCCGGCGTTCGCCGTCACCGTCGTGGGCTTCTCCACCGTGCGCAGCCTGGCGGTGGCCGCGATGGCGGGGCTGGAGGACGTGCCCGAAGCGCTGGAGGGCTTCTGGGAGCGCAGCGTCCTCACGGCGGTCGCCGCCGGCGAGGCCGCGGGCCGCCTCGGCGTGAAGGCGCCCGACGCGTTCAGCCTGGGCCTGCTGGCGCGGCTGGGCCAGGCGCTGCTGGTGCGCTGCGACCCCGTCGACTACCCGGCCCTGCTGGCCGGTGCCGGCGACCGCGAGGCCCTGCTGGCGGCCGAGGTGCGCCGGTACGGCTCCGGCCACACCCGCGTCTCGGCCGAGGCGCTGGCCGCGTGGTCCTTCCCCGACGACCTGCCCGCGGCCCTCGCCCAGGTGGACGCCCCCGGCTGGGCGTCCCCGCTGGCGGTGTGCGTGCGCCTGGGCGTGGAGCTGTCCGAGCGTCTCCTGGACCCGGTGCGACCGCCTCGGCCCGCGGGCCACCTCAGCGGCGGCCGCGTCGACGACGGGGAGCTGGACGCCCTGCGCCCGCGCGTCCAGCGGGTCGCGGCGGAGATGCTGCACCTGCTGGCGGCCTGAGCTCCCGCGCGCGGGCCGGCGGGCCCCACCGCGCACCGCCCGGCCCCGGCGGGCAGGATGGCCCCCGTGTGCGAGGCGACCCCCGATGCTGAGATCACCCTGCCTGATCACGAGCACTCGGCGCGTCGGGCCCGCACCTTCCTGTCCGAGGCCTACTGCACGATCCACCACGCCCGCGTGCTCGACGAGGCGCAGCTGCTCGTCTCCGAGCTGGTGACCAACGCGGTGCGCCACGGCGGCCCGCCCGTGCGGGTGCGCGTGCACTGCGACGGTTCCGCGGGGCTGCAGGTGTCCGTCTCCGACGGTGACCCCCGCCCGCCGGTGCGCCGTGACGCCGCCCCCGAGGCGGAGGGCGGGCGAGGGGTGGCCCTGGTCGACATCCTCTCCGACCGCTGGGGCGTGGAGCGGGCCGACCGCGGCAAGACCGTCTGGTTCGTGCTGTCCTGACCCTCGCCGGGCCGGTGCCCGGTGCACCCGGGCGCGCACCGCGCTGCGGCCGCCCGGCCCCACCCTCAGCGGGGTGCCGGCCCGCCCGGGTGCGGCCCCCGGCCGCCGGGCGGGACGACCCGCCGCACGAGGTCGGCCCAGCCGTCGCCGAGGCGGTCCACGCCCAGGCTGCGCACGCCCGCCAGGTGCGCCGACAGCGGCGCCTCCAGGCACGACAGCAGGTAGAAGGACAGCACGTCCAGGTCGCCGGGCGCTGCGGCGGCGCGCAGCAGGACCCGCACGTGCATCCGGGCGAAGTCCGCCGGCGGGCCGGCGCCCCCGCGCAGGTCGGCCTCCGCCGCGCGCAGCAGTTCGCCGCGCTCGGCGAGGAAGCGCAGGCGGTGCCGCCCGAACGCCTCCAGCCGTTGCACGGGGTCGGCGCCGGGCCCCAGCGGTGGCGGCCCGGCGAGGACCTGATGCTGGAAGGAACGCTCGAACTCGTCGAGCAGCGCCGTGAACAACCCGGAGCGCGAGCCGAACCGGCGGAACACCGTGCCCTTGCCCACGCCGGCGCGTGCGGCCAGGCAGTCCATGCTGAAACCCGCCACGCCCACCTCCTCGACCAGGCGCCGTGCCGCGCACAGCAGCGCCTCGCGGTTGCGGGAGGCGTCCGAGCGCACCGGCGGCGGTGCGGTGCCGATGACCGGCAGGGGGCGCGTCACACGGCGAGGGTAGGCCCCGCCCGGCCGTGCCGGGCGGGGCCGGGCGGGGCCGGGTGGTGGCGCCCGCGCGGGGGAGCCCACTACAGTTCCGGGAACAAGCGGACCGCGGTCCGCATTGATCCGGCTGGACCGCGGGGAGCCCGCGGTCCCCACCACCTCCCGAGGAGCTCCCCGTGACCGACGTCCTGGTCCTGGTCGGCAGCCTGCGTGCCGCCTCCGTCAACCGCCAGATCGCCGAGACCGCCGTGCAGCTGGCGCCCGAGGGTGCCTCGCTGCGCGTCCACGACGGTCTGAGCGACCTGCCCTTCTACAACGAGGACGTCGACGTGGAGGGCTCGGTCCCGCCCGCCGCCACCGCGCTGCGCGAGGCGATCGCCGCCGCCGACGCCGTCCTCGTCGTCACCCCCGAGCACAACGGCACCATCCCGGCCGTGCTGAAGAACGCCGTCGACTGGGCCTCGCGCCCCTACGGCGCCAGTTCCCTGTCCGGCAAGCCGCTGGCGGTCGTGGGCAGCGCCTTCGGCCAGTACGGCGGCGTGTGGGCGCAGGACGACGCGCGCAAGGTGTTCGGCATCGCCGGCGCGAACGTGCTGGCCGAGGCCACCATGGCCATCCCCGGTTCCGTGGTCCGCTTCGCGCAGCTGCACCCCAAGGACGACAGCGAGGTCACCGAGAAGCTGACCGCCGTCCTGCAGGCCCTCGTCGGCGCCACCGAGCCCGCCGCGGCCTGAGACCCGCCGGGGCCGGGCGCGCGGCGGTCGCGGCCGCGCCGCCCGGCGGCTAGCGTCGCGGGCGTGGAGCGCTGCAGCGGGGGTCCGCGGTGATCGTCCCGCCGCTGCGCGAGCGCGACCGCGAAGCCACCGAGCTGATGGACGCGCCGGGCTGCGACCCGGCCGCCCTGGAGCGGACCTACGCGCGCTTCCGGTTCGTCAACGCCGTCGTCGCCGGCTGGCAGGTGACGTACCGCCGGCACCTGCGCCCGGTCCTGCCCCGCGACCGCCCGGCCACCGTGCTCGACGTCGGCTGCGGCGGCGGGGACCTGGCACGGGCGCTGGCCCGGTGGGCACGCCGCGACGGCTACCGCCTGCACGTCACCGGCACCGACCCCGACCCCCGCGCCCACGCCTGGGCGACCGGTCGCCCGCCCGTGCCCGGCGTGGAGTTCGTGCGCGCCCGCAGCGGCGACCTCCTCGCGCAGGGGCGCCGCTTCGACGTGGTGGTCTCCAACCACCTGCTGCACCACCTCGACGACGAGGGGTTCGCCGCGCTGCTGGACGACTCCCGGTCCCTGGCGCGCCGCCGAGCCCTGCACAGCGACATCGCGCGCAGCCGGTGGGCCTACGCCCTGTTCTCCGCCGGCGCGCTGCCCCTCTCGCCCGGGTCCTTCACCCGCCGGGACGGGCTGACCTCCATCCGCCGCAGCTGGTCGCGCGCCGAGCTGCACGCGGCCGCCCCGCCCGGGTGGCGCGTGGAACGGCCCTGGCCGGGCCGCAACCTCCTGCGGCACGACGCCGACGGGGCCTGAGCGGTGCGGACGGCGGCGCCCGGGGACGCCCGGGCGGAGCGCCGGTGCGACGTCCTCGTGGCCGGCGGTGGCCCGGTCGGTCTGCTGCTGGCGGCGCTGCTGGCGCAGCGCGGTGTGGACGTGGTGGTGCTGGAGCGCCGCCTCGCCCCCGGTCGCCACTCCCGCGCCATCGGCCTGCACCCGCCGGCCCTGGCTGCGCTGGACGAGCTCGGTCTGGCCGGGGCGGCCGCCGCCCAGGGTTTCCGGGTGGGGCGCGGCCAGGCGCGCAGCCGCGGTCGCCTCCTGGGGGAGGTGACGTTCGAGCGCGCCTGGCCGCGCACCCCGTTCGTCCTGACCCTGCCGCAGCAGCGCACCGAGGCTCTGCTGGCCACCCGGCTGGCCGAGCTCGCGCCGGCCGCGCTGCAGCGCGGCCGGGAGGTCGTCGACGTGCGTGAACGCGGCGGCCTCGTGCACGTCACTACCGCGGGACCCGGCGCAGCGGGGGAGCGCACGTGGCGGGCCCGGGTCGTCGTGGGCGCCGACGGCGCGCGCAGCCGGGTGCGCGACCTGGCCGGCATCGGGGTGCTCGCCCGCCCCTGCCCGGACGCCTACCTCATGGGCGACCACCTCGTGGACGACGTCGCCGGCGACGCCGGGGCGGGGGCGGCCGCCATCCACCTGGAACCCGGTGGGGTGGTGGAGTCCTTCCCGCTGCCCGGCGGGGTGCGCCGCTGGGTCGTGCACACCGGTTCGGTGCAGGCCGAACCCGACGCGGCCGTGCTGGCCGCCCTCGTGACCGAGCGCACCGGTGAGGTGCTCGACCCGGCGTCCAGCACGATGGTCAGCGCCTTCTCGGTGCGCCGCCGGCTCGCCCGGCAGCTCGTGCGCGGCCGCGTCGTGCTCGTCGGTGACGCCGCCCACGAGTTCAGCCCCATCGGTGGGCAGGGCATCACCCTCGGCTGGCTCGACGCGCAGGCCCTCGTCCCGGTCCTGCTGCGGGTCCTGCGGGGCGGGTCGTGCACCGACGGCGACCTGCGGACGGTGCCCGCCGCCATCCGGTTCGAGCGCGAGCGCGTGCGCGCGGCCCGTTCCGCGGCCCGCCGCGCCGGGCTCAACACCGCACTGGGCCGGCCGCTGCCCCCGGCGGGCTCGCTCGCCCGCGAGGTCCTGGTGCGGGTGGCGCTGGGCACACCCCTGCGCCACCGGCTGGCCGGCGAGTTCTCCATGCGCTGGGCGTGAGCCCCCGCGCTGGACGCGACGCCCCCGCGGGTCCACCGCGGCGCCCGCGGGACGCCGGTGCCCGGCGCCGGTGGCGTCTGGTCGACCCGCCGGCCCGTCCCCCACCTGCCCACCCCACTCCTGCACGTGCACGTGCGGCCCGGACGCTCCGTCGCTGAAACCCCGGACGGCCCGCACGACGGCGTCGTGCAGCACGGGGTCCCCAGCGGGAGGAAGTGCCCGTCCAGCGGAAGCTCGACCTCCACCGCCCCGGCCAGGGCCGGGGCGCCGGCCGCGCGGGGGACGTGCGGGTCGAACCTCGGGCGCAGCGCGAGGATGCGCGGGTGGGAGCGCACGTCCGCGGCCAGTTCCCGCATCACCGGGTCACGCGGGGACAGCCGCCGGACCGCGCGGGCCGGGAACCACCTCGCGCACGTCGAACCGGCGAAGGGGGTGGCGATCGTGACGAGCCCCACGACGCGGGAGTCCACTTCGGGCAGCGCGAAGGCGGACTTGGCGATGAGCGCACCCTTGGAGTGCGCCACGAGGACGACGCGCTCCAGGTCGAGCTCCAGCAGCCGATCGCGCACGAGCCGCGCCGATCCGTCCAGGTCGGCGGAGTTCGTCCCGAGCGCAGGCACCGTGTGGACGGGGTGGCCCGCCTCGTGCAGGGCGTCACCCAGCTCGCGCAGCACCGGCCAGGTCTCCCGGACGCCCGGGACCAGCACCACCGGCGTCGCGGTGCCGCTGAGCCAACGGGCGGGGTCCGGTGCAGCGGTGAACGCGCGCAGCTGGGCCGCGACGATCCACGCGTAGTCCCCGGCGCGCAGCAGCAGCCGGAGACCGCCCGTCACAGCGCGACGAGTTCGGCGAGGTGTTCCTGCACCTCCGCGGCGTGGTCGAGCACCACGGAGTGGGCGGCGCCGGCTCTGCCCACGGACCGCGCCGCGCTCGCGCGGCGGGCATCCTCGTCCAGCGCTCCGGAGCCACGGCGTCGCGCCCGCCACGCAGGACGAGCACGGGGACGTCGACGAGCCCGACCCTGTCCTCGATCGGGTAGCGGAGCACCGAGGGCAGCACGTTCCGGGACCACCGCCAGCCGCACCGCGCGTAACCCTGCAACGACACGACGCGCACCGCGGGCCGCTCGAACACCGCGCTCTGCAGCAGGCGCACCGCCTGCCGGGGGACCCGGCGCTCGTCCAGGTTCACCGGTGGGCCGGTGAGCGCCAGGTGCGCCACGGCCCCCGGGTCCTGCAGGGCGGCCTCCGTGGCGACCCGGGCCCCCGTCGAGTGACCCACCAGCAGGACGCGGGTCAGCCCCGCCGAACGGGTCCAGGACGCGACCGGGGCGCCCACCTCCTCCGTGCTCAGCGGGGAGTCGGGGTGGGGGACACCGGCGAACCCCGGGAGTTCGACGAGGTGGACGGTGCCCGTCCGGGCGAGCTCGACGGCCGGTCGCTGGAAGTGCTCCGCGGACACCCCCAGCCCGTGCACGAGGACGACGTCGTCACGGTGGTCCGGGAGCACGTCGTCGGTCGCCGCCACCCACGTGGTCCACGTCCGCAACCACGCGCCGCGGTGCTGGAGGCGGTCGATGCGGACGGTCAGCCCGGAGGGCACGTCGTGGGCGGTGATTCTGCGGTGCACCCGGGGCTCATCGCGCCGCTCCGGGACGCGGTGGTGGACGAGCCGTGTCCAGCCGCTCGGTCCACGCCGCTCGGCCGGCCCGTCGTGGAGGTCGACGCGCCGCCCACCGACCCGTTCGCGCGCGTCGGCGTCGACCCCGTCCTGCTGCGGTGGGGACGCCCACGGCGCGGGCCCGGGGCGGCCGGGTCGGTACGTTGCCCCCGTGAGCACCGAGCGACGACACGAGCTGCACGCCGACCTCCTGGCCGCCCTGGCCGGGGACGCGGGCGCGGCGCGGTCGCTGCGCGAGCGCCCGCCCGCGCCCGCCGACGAGCCGCAGGCGCAGCCGCCCGCGCTGCCCGGGCTGCCGTCCCCGCACCGCCGCGCGCTCGCCGTCGCCCTCACCGGCGCGCCCCTCCTCGTGGACGACCCCACCGGCGGCGGCACGTTCACCGCCGCGCTGCTGGCGGCCCTGGCCGCCGACGGCCGGCGGGCCCTGCACCTGACGGACCGCGCCACCTCCACCGCCGTGCGCGCCGACCTGGCCCGGGAAGGGCTCGAGAGCCTCCTCGAGGGCGAGGACTCGCCCACCGGCGGCACGCAGCCGGGTGGAGCGCAGGCCGGTGGGGCGCAGCCCGTCGACGAGACCCGCCGCGAGCAGTTGCGGGCGCTGCTGGACCGCTACGCCGGGACGTTGCACGCCCGCCCCGCCGACGGCGGCCCCACGGCCTTCGAGGTGCTCGCCGAGCTCGTCGAGCTGCGCACGGCGCACGTGCACCCACCGCTGCTGCCCGCCGCGGCCACCTGGGACCAGCAGCGCCGCGCCGAGGTCGCCGAGCTCCTGCACGGCTCCACGGCCCCCGTGCCCGACGGGGACCCCGGCGCCGTCGACTCCCCCGAGGAGGCCGACCGCCTGCTGGCCGAGCTGGACCCGCTGCCCGCGGCGCTCGCCGACCTGCCCGGCCTCACCGACCGGTTGCGGTCCGAGGTGTCCTGGCAGCCGCTGCGCACCCTGGGCGACGCCGAGCGGGCCGTGGACCTGCTGGGGCGCGTCGAAGCCGCCGAACGCACCTACCTGCCCCTCGCCCTCACCGCCGACCTCGACCAGGCGCGGGCCGTCCTGACCCAGCAGCAGCGCTCGTTCCTCAGCGCCGAGGAGCGCACCCGCCGCCGGGAGGTCAAGCGCCTGGCCGCCCTGCGCCACGACGGGACCTTCGGCCTGCGAGACGTCGAGGAACTGCGGGCCCTGCGCGGCTCGTGGGCCGAGCACGCCTCCGGCCCGCCGCGGGCGTGGCGCGGGCGGGCGCAGCTCGCCCAGCAGCTCGACACCGTGCGCCGCCTGCTCGCCGCGAACCCGGCCGCGCTGTCCCCGCTGCCGCAGGACACCGCCGAGGTGGAGCTCGCACAGCTCAGCGACCTCGCCGCCCGCGCGGAGCAGGCGCGCGCGGCGCTCCTGCACCGCCGCCGGCAGCTTCGCCTGTCCGCGCAGGGTCTGCAGGACCTCGCTGCCGCCGTCCCCGCCGGGGCCGGGGAGGAGGAGGTGTCCCGCCTGGTGCGCGCGGCGTGGCTGCGGGCGCTCGCGGACGTCGCCCTCGACGCTCTCGACGCCGTCGCCGGCCGCCCCGGCGGGCTCGCCGCGGAGTTCCGTGCGCTGGACGAGCGCGCCTCCCGCACCACCGCCCAGCGACTGCGCGCCGCCCTGGCCGCGCACGGTCCCGCACCCCGCTGCCTCGTCGCCCACGGGCCCGCGGAGGTGCCCGGCGACGCGGAGTTCGACGTCCTCGTCGTCGGCGGGGCGCACCGGCGCCCCGCCGAGGACGTGCTGGTGCTGGCGGGCCGTGCCCGGCAGCTCGTCGTCGTCGGTACCGCCGAGGGCACCGGCCCCGCCGACGGCTCCGCCTGGAGCGCGCTCGCGGCACTGCTCCCCGCGCACGAGCTGCGCTGGCCCGAGGTGCCCGAGCACGCGCCGACCACCGCTGTGCGCGACGCCGTCGCCGGGGCCCTGCGCGCCGCGGACCTGTCCGTGACGGCCGGCGAGCTCGTCGCCGGCCACCCCGTGGACCTGCTGGTGGCCCCGCCCGCGGGGGGTGCGCCGCTGGCCGTGGAGCTGGACGGTGCTGCGTACCTGGCGCTGCCGACGGTCGGCGACCGCCACGTCGCACGGCCGGGTCAGCTGGAGCGTTCCGGGCTGAGCGTGCACCGCGTGTGGAGCGCGGCGTGGTTCCGCGACCCGGGCCGCGAGGTGGAGCGCGTCGTCGAGTCGCTGCGGCGGATCGGGGAAGAGGCCGAGCGCGCCGCTCGAGAAGAGGCCGAGCGCGCCGCTCGAGAAGAGGCCGAGCGCGCCGCTCGAGAAGAGGCCGAGCGCGCCGCTCGAGAAGAGGCCGAGCGCGCCGCTCGAGAAGAGGCCGAGCGCGCCGCTCGAGAAGAGG
>NZ_JBJLRI010000028.1:0-47534 GCF_050871405.1 Kineococcus esterisolvens | reverse complement strand
GGGGGGGGGGGGGGGGGTGGGGGGGGGGGGGGGGGGGTCCAACGCCGCCCCGGGGTTGGGGGGGGGGGTGGGGGGGGGGGCCGGGGGGGGGGGGGGGGGGGGCCCCCCCCCCCCCCCCCCCCCCACCTCAGCGCGCGAACCCGGCCGGCCCGCCGTCCAGCGCGAAGGCGCGCGTGGCCTCGACGTTGGCCCGCACGAGGCGTTCCCAGGCGACCGCGTCCCGCCGCAGCAGCAGCCGCCGCCGGCGGGTCAGGGCGACCAGGGGGCGCAGGGCCGCTGCGGCGGCTGCGGAGCGGGGCACGCCCAGCTGGTCGGCCAGCTCGTCCCCCAGCATCGCGCGGCAGGCGGCGCGCACCATCGGCCCGGCGAGGCGCCGGGGTGCGGGGGTCAGGTCGGCGAGCGCCCCGGCCAGCGCGTCCAGCCCGGCGCGGGTCAGGCGCCGGGAGTCCTCGCTCGGCGGCCCGGTGACGGCGGCGATGCGCTCGGCGAGCAGTTCCGCACCGGCGCGGCAGGCGGCGCCCACCAGCAGCCGCCGGTCGATGCCCAGCAACCGTCCCAGGTGCTGCCAGTACGCGTACAGCGAGTTCTCCTCGGCGCCGGTGAGGTCCAGGCCGAGGGCGGCGTCGGCGCGCATCGTCACGAGGGTGAAGTCCAGCCAGGTGCGGACCAGGTCGACCTGGTGCAGGGGCACGGGACCGGCGTCGCCGGCGGCACGGCGCACCGAGCGGCGCACGCGGGCGTGCACGAGCCGCACCTGGGCGGTGGCGACGTAGCCGGGTTCCCCCTGGCGCAGCCAGCCGGGCACCAGCGCGGCGGCGTTCCACCGCCCGGTGTCGGTGACCCGTTCCAGGGCCCGTCCGGTGAGCTCGCCGGTGCCGACGAGGACGGCGGCGGTGCGTGGCGGGGCGTAGGAGTGGATCAGGGCCGCGGCGCCGAGGTCGAGGACGTGCTCGGCGGGGGAGATGGTGAAGTGCGGCAGCGACGCCCGGTCGAGCAGGTCGTCCGGCGCAGCCGCGGTGAGGGTCTCCAGCTCCCCCAGGAAGGCCGCGAGCGCCGGCGCCCCGGTCGGGTCCCCCAGCGCGTCGCGGCCCTCCCGCAGCCCTCGCTCCAGCAGGGCCCGGTGCTGCGGGTGGGCGGCGAGCTCGTCGGCGAGGGCGTCGGCGACGGGGTCGCCCACGGCGCTCAGCTCGTCGATGAGCGCGTCCAGCGCTGCGGCGTCCACGCGATCTTCCCCGTCCCCGGTCAGCGGTCGAGGTCGTGGTCGTGGTGCCCGGCGGTCGCGGGCCGGGGACCGCGCCAGGCGGCGGCCCCGGTCCGCGACCCCCGGGTGGTGAGGCAGCGCAGCGCCACCACGGTCGCGGCGGTGGCCAGCTGCCGCCACGTCTGGTCCGCGCTCAGGCGCAGCAGGCCCGCGGCCAGCAGCAGGTCCAGGCCGACGCCGAGCGCGAGCGCGGGGCGGCGGGTGCGCAGCAGGACGGCGACGGCGGCCACGAGCGCGGTCGCGGCGACGCCGAGCGCGAGCAGCGTCGGCAGGACCGCGGCGGCGCCGGTCACCGTTCCCGCTCCGGCACCGCGGACGCCGGTGGCGGCTCCTCCCGCGCGGAGTCCTGCCCGGAACCCCGCTCCTCCTCGGCGACCTGCCGCCGCTCCTCGGCGATCTCCTTGGACAGGAAGTGGTTCAGGGCCGTCCGGATGGCGGCCACCACCGCCAGCTTGCCGAGCTCCTCGAAGCTGGGTGCCACGGCGGTGCGCAGCACGTCGCTGGCGAGCTGGAACTCCAGCCCCAGCGCGAGGAACCGGCCCAGGGTCAGGCGCACGGGCACGAACCGCCGGGAACCACCGCCGCGCACCGCCACGGCGACGAAGCGGGTGAACGCCCACACGGCGCCGACGGCGATGACGACCGCCCCGCAGGCCTCGACGAGCGTGACGAGGAAGCCGACGACCTCCCGCAGCAGCTCCTCGGCCTCCTCGGCGCTCACCCGGCGACCACGCGCAGCGTCTTCATCGAGGGGTCGGCCGCGTCGGGCACGAGCATCCCGGCGGCGGCACCGGTGGTGAGATAGTCCACGACCTGCTGGTCGACGACCTCGCCGGGTGCCAGCACCGGCACGCCGGGCGGGTAGGGGGAGACCATCTCGGCGACGACGCGGCCGACGGCGTCCTGGACCGGCACCTGCTCGGCGCGGGCGAAGAACGCCTCCCGCGGGGTCATGGCGTTGCGCAGCTCGAGCGCGCCCGGCTGCGGCAGCCGGGTCCGCGGCTGCCGTTCGATCTCGCCGCTCTCGGCGGCCAGGCGCCGCAGCGACGCCACGAGCCGGTGCTCGGTGTCGTCGTCGTCGGCGTGGGTGAGGCGGATCCCGATGCGGCAGGCGTCGGCGGATCCGGCGTCGACGCGGCAGTTCGCGCGCAGCCAGTCGCCGGCCTGGTAGCCGCTGATGCCGAGCGGGCGCACGTCGATGGTCAGGGCGAGCGGGTCGAGGTCGAAGGCACCCTGCGGGCGCACCACCTCCCGGCCCATGAGGTCCAGCCCGTCGAGGTCGTCCACGGCGGCGCGCACCCGCACGGCGCGCTCGAGGGCGGTCCCGAGGAGTTCGCGGCCCTGCTCCACCATCTGCCGGCGCCAGCCGTCCAGGGTGAGGTACACCAGCGCGGAGGAGCTGGTGGTGCCCAGCAGGTCCTCGCGCTGCTTCAGGACGTCGGGGTCCACCAGGTCGCCCTTCAGGTGGAAGCACGAGCTCTGCTCGATCGCGCCGCCCATCTTGTGCACGCTGGTGACGACGACGTCGGCTCCGGCGTTCATGCCCCAGGAGGGCAGGTCGGGGTGGAACGGCAGGTGCGCGCCCCACGCCTCGTCGACGATGAGCGGGACGCCGAACTCGTGGCACACCTCAGCGGTGCCGGCGATGTCGGCGCAGGTGCCCCAGTCGGTCGGGGAGATCAGCAGCATCCCCTTCGCGTCCGGGTTCTGCTCCAGGGCGCGGCGCACGTCCTGCGGTTCCGGCGGGTGCGCCAGGTGCAGGTGCTCGTCGAAGTGCGGGTGCACCCACACCGGCTCGACGCCGGAGACGATCACGCCGGCGATGACCGACTTGTGCGCGTTGCGGGAGATCAACAGCTTCTCCCCGGGACCGGCCACCGAGATCATCGCAGCCTTGACGGAGAGCGAACTGCCGCAGGTGGAGAAGAACGCCTCGTCCGCACCCACGGCGTCGGCCATGAGGTCCTCGGCCTGGGAGACCACGCCTTGGGACTCGCGCCGGTCGTCCAGGCCGTTGAGGGTCAGCACGTCGGAAGTGAAGACGCCCTCCCCGATCAGCTCGACCAGGCGTGGGTCCGCACCGCGGCCCTGCTTGTGCCCGGGCGGGCCGTAGACGACGTCCCCCCGCTCCTGGAAGGCGGCCAGCGCCTCCAGCACCGGTGCGCGCGAGTGGTCCACCACGTGTGTCGCCTCCTTGTCGTCGCGTGCCGGGCGCGTCCGCACCCGCACCCGTGGCGGTACCCGGCGTCGCCCGGACCATGCGCCCGCCGCCGACACGGGGCGAGTGACGGACGAGGACGGGTCGGGGTGGCCGGGAATGCCCCGCCCGCAGGGACCGTTCGAGGAAGTGGCCGGTCCACCCGCGGGCTGTGACCTCACGCAGCTGATCGGACCGTTCTGAACCCTCTTCCCGTCCTCTCCGTCCGCCGCCGCTGGGCGGGGGTCGTCAGCGTCGTCAGCGTCCACGGGGAACTGGACGCCGCGGCCGCCGAGCCGCTGACCACCGGGATCACCGCCGCGCTGGCCCGGTCCCGCAGCGTCGTCGTCGACCTGTCCGGCACCACCTTCGTGGACTGCCACGCGGTGGGCGCCCTGGTGCGCTCGCACCACGAGGCCCGCGACCGCGGTGGGCGGCTGCGCGTGGCGGCCCTGCCCCCTCACGTGCAGCGGGTGTTCACCGTCTTCGACCTGCACGGCGTCCTGGGCGGAGCCCGGGACGTGGCCGGTGAGTGCCGGGCAGCGATCGACGCCCCTGCTCCCCCCCTCGAGGGGACCAGCTCGCTCGACCTGCCGGACAGCCCGCACGCGCCCCTCGGCGCACCGGTGGGGGCGGGCGCTGCCGCCTGAGGGATGAGGGGCGCCCGGCCCGGGCGGTTCGCCGCCCTGCCCCGCGGCCCGGCCGGCTCCTAGCGGTGCGCGCCGGGCGGCGCGGACCGCGCGCGGGGGTGGCGGTCCCACCAGGCCACGACGAGCACGTGGGGCACGGTCAGACCCGCCAGGACGGCGAGGTCCGCCGTGACGAAGCCGCGCCAGCCGTCGGTCGTCGACCACAGCGCGCCCAGCGCCGCCAGGCTGACCGCGGTGGGTGCGGCCGCGGCCAGGGCGAAGCGGCCCAGCGGGCGCGCCAGGCGCCCAGCGGCCAGGTCGCCGGTGTTGGCGGGGTCCTCGGCCAGCAGCCGCCCGACGTGGCGCACCGCGTGCCAGCCGCCGAAGTAGGCGCCGAACGCCACCAGCGGCGGCACCAGCAGCCCCACCGCGGCCAGCAGGGCGACCTCCGCCGCCGCCAGCCGGCGGTGCCGGTGCAGGCGCCGGGCGACGGTGAGCACCACCGCGCTCAGCACCAGCACGGTCGCCCCCGTGGTCAGCCACCACGGCAGGACGCCGCTGCTGCCGGGCACCACCAGGGCGATGATCGGGGCCACCGACACCGCGTCGCCCACCACCGGCAGCACCAGCACCGCACCGCCGGTGGCCACCACCGCGAGCACGTCGCGGTCGCGGCCGGTGCCGACCACCCGCCCGGCGCGCTCGTCGTCGAAGGCGACCTCCCCGGAGCCGAAGTGCAGCACCGAGACGAGCACGAAGGCCACCAGGGCGGCGGCGGGGAACGTGCGGAACAGCAGCCAGGCCGCCGCGGCGGTCGCGGCGTAACCGGTGGCGACGAGCAGCACGCGCGGTGCCCGCTCGCGCAGGACGAACGCCGGCACCAGGTGGTCCACCGCACCGTGCGGCAGACCGGCCAGCAACCCGGCCACCAGCACCACCCACCCGTGCTCGCGCCACACCTGCGGCGCGCCGAGCTGCACCAGCAGGACGGTGCCCAGGACCGCCAGCGACAGCGCGGTCGCGGCGGCCTCGGGCCCCCGCACGCTGGGCCCCGTCCGGCACGGGGCCCGGTGGTTCACCGGGTGGTGCGGGCCGGCGGGTCGTGCGAGGCGGCCGTGCTCGGCCGCGGAGGTCACGGTTCCTTCGGGGGCTCGGTACCCGCGGAACGCCCGGCGGTGCGCTCGGCGGAGGTGACGTCGACGGTGTGCGCACCGGTGGCGGTGTGCGCGGCGGTGGCGGTGTGCGCGGCGGTGCCGCCGGTCCCGCCCGTGGGCACGACGCCCTTCAGCAGCGGCTGAACCCCCTCGGACTTCTTCACCGAGGAGATCCACACGTCCTCCGGGTGCGTCTCCTCCCCGGCGTTCACGTCCTCGGCCGTGCGCAGCTTGGCGACCTTGTGGATCAGCGCCCCGAACGCCACCTTCGCGGCGATGTCGGCGAAGGAGAAGCCGACCTGCATGGTGGTGGTCCAGTTCGCGCCGGGCAGCCAGTTGTGGATGGCGTAGGCGATCGGGTACCAGCCCCACACGCTCAGCAGCAGGATCCCGGCGTTGCGGTAGGAGGCGTACGCCTCGGCGCTCATCGAGCCCTTCGACGAGCGCAGCACGCCGATGAGCAGCACGTGCAGCACGACGTAGAACGCGGTGCTGACGAGGCCCCAGACCAGCAGTTCGGTCCGGTCCGAGCCGCCACCGTCCACGGTCGCCCCCAGGTAACCGGTGAAGATCATCAGGAACGCCGCAGCGACGAGGGCGAAGCGCGTCGACCGCGCCCGGGCACCGGCCAGGGAGGAGACGGCCAGGAACTCCACCATGAGCAGCGGGACGGTCACCGACCAGTCCATGTACCGCGGGATCAGGGTGTTCAGCGCCTCCACGTTCGGCAGGTACCGCCCATCCGCGTACACGTACCCCTGGTCGAACTTCACCACCAGGTGCACGTACGCCAGGGTCGCCACCCCGGTGACGGACAGCGACGCCAGCACCGCGGGGCGGTACCGGGCGCCGACCTCGCCGGTGGAGTTCCAGGTCCGCACGAACTGCGCGAACAGGGCCAGCCCGGCCACGACCATCGAGTAGAGGATCAGATCGTGCTGCCCGGAGGAGAGCGTGAAGAACTCCGGCCGGGCGGTGTCGTTCAGGTCCACGCGGGAACCTCCACTGGGAGTCGCACGTTCGAGGCCCTCGTTTCGAGCCGCCGCGGTCACCGTAGGAGGTGGCCCCCGGAGCCGCACCCTCGACGTGCGCGCCCGGTCCGCCGGCGGCGGGGTCAGGGGACCGTGTACCCGTCGGCGCGGACCTGCAGCCGGCCACCGGCGGGATCGGTGGCGAAGACGAGCACGACCCGGCGCCTGCTCTCCGCCGGCACGTACGGCACGGTCGCCGTCGCCTCGGACACCACCTGCCCGCCGGAGGTGACCTCGCCGGTGACCTGCACGTCCTGGGCGGTCCGCCCGCCCCCGTTGAGCAGGTCCACCTGCACGGCGAAACCCGCGGGTCCCCGGCTCACCTCCCGCACGCGCGCCTCGAGGCGCGGCGCCGAGCTGCGGGTGAGGGCCTCGTGCCCGAGGTGGGCCAGCAGCGCCAGCACCAGTGCACCCCCCAGGGCACCCAGCACCGCCTCCAGGCGGTTCAGCCGCGCACGGCCGGCGAGCTCGCCGCCCCCGGTGCCCCACTGCTCCTGCATCCCCACGAGTTCCCCTCCCCCTCGACACCCGTCCCGGCACCCGCCCCGGTCCACGTCCCGGTCGGTCGCTAGCTCAGACGACCAGCCGGGCGGCCGCAGCCCCGAGGCCGGCCGGCAGCGCCAGCACCACCGTCTCCATGACGACCTGCGACAGGCCCGTCCCGTCGAAGCGGCCGAACGTCCACAGCAGGTACGCGCTCACCCCCAGGGCGATGACGTGGGCGATCACCGTCCAGGTCAGCAGCACCTTCCACGTGCCGCCCTGCAGGCTCGTCCCGCTGCGGAAGCGCAGGCCGTAGACGAAGGCGTGCATGAGGGCCAGCTCGAAGGCGATGAGGACGGCCCCGTGAACGGGGCTCATCCGGGCGGCGATGAGGACGACCTCCTCCGTGGGGGCGATGTTCGCCGCGACCACCACGGCACCGGCCGCCATCAGGAAACCCTCACGCCACTGGGCGTGGTGCTTGTACGCCCGCCGGCGGTCCGCGCCGAGCTGCGAACGGGCGAAGGAGGCGCCGATCGCAGCCGGCAGCGCCTCCAGGGCCACCACGGACAGCGCGGTCCGCCAGCCCTGCCACGGTTCGACCACCGCCAGGAGGCACAGGACCGCGGCGGCGGCCACGAGCCCCGCGAGCATCGCGACGCCGGCGTCGATGACGGCGTCCAGCGCCCCGATCCGCTCCTTGTTCACGAAACCGAAGTAGTGCGCCAGCCCGATGGACAGCAGGACACCGGCCAGCACGAGGAGCACCAGGCGCACCCGCGTGACGCTGACGGCCAGCGACCACACCTCCATCGTCATGAAGATCGGGAGGGCGAACAGCACCGCTCCGGCGAGGGCGCGCCCCACACCGCGCAGCACCTCGGCGGTGCTCAAGCCCTCCGCCGCACCGTCCGCCGCACCGCCCGCCACACCGCCTCCTCCGCGTTTCCCGGACGACTCCGGACCGTCTCAGGGACCCGCCCCGGCCGGGGCGCGGGCCGCCGACCTCACAGGCTGGAGTGGGTGGCCACGGCCCGCTCCAGGGCGTCCTTGCGGGCGGCGAGCACCTCGTCCAGCGCGGCCGGGTCCTCGCGGTCCAGCACGATCGCGTCCCGTCGCCGCTGCCCACCGCGGACCACGCGCAGGCTGCCGTCGGCGATGCCGGCGAGGGTGGCGGCGGCGACGTCCTCGGCGCTCTCGTACTCGAAGCCGTGCTCGGCACCGGCCCGGGAGCTGTCCATCATCGGGGTGCTGGTGGCACCGGGGTACACGTTGAGGACGCGCACCCCCTCCCCGGCGAGCTCGCGGCGCAGCGCGTCGCCGAAGTGGGCGACGCCGGCCTTGGTGGCGGCGTACGTGGCGTAGAACGGCAGCGCGACCAGCCCGATGCCGGAGGAGACGTTCACCACCAGCCCCTCGCCGCCGGCCCGCAGGGCGGGCAGGGCGGCGCGGGTCAGCAGGATCGGGGCGGTGAGGTTCAGCGCGACCTGCGCGAGGACCTCGCTCTCCTCCAGCGACTCCAGCCGGCCCGCCCGCACGTTGCCGGCGTTGTTGACCAGGACGTCCAGGCCGCCGCCGAACGCCTCCTCGGCGGCGGCGACCACGCGCGCGGGGGCCCCGGCGACGGTCAGGTCGGCGGTCACGACGTGGGCGCGGCCGCCGCGCCCACCCACCTCGGCGGCCACCGCCTCCAGCGGTTCGAGGCGCCGGCCCACGAGGGTCAGGCGCGCGGAGCGCTCGGCGAGCTGCAGCGCCAGGGCACGGCCGATGCCGCTGCCGGCACCGGTGAGGACGATCGACCGGTCGTTCAGGTCCATGCCCACCGCCCTACCCCGGCTACGCCCCCCGAACCACTCCCGGGCGCCACGTCCGGCGGCGGAGGGCGCCAGCCGGACGGTGCCGGTCAGGCGGTGCCGGGTCAGACGGTGACGACGACCTTGCCGACCGCCTCGCCGGACTCCAGCCGGGCGAACGCCTCCCGAGCGTCGGCGAGCGCGTGCACCGAGTCCACCTCGGGCGCCAGGTCGGCCAGCTCGCAGTACCGCAGCAGCCGCTCGAACTCGTCGCGGGTGCCCATCGTGGAGCCCAGCACGCGCAGCTGGCGGAAGAACACGTGCTCCAGCATCGCGGGAGCGTCCCCGCCGGTGGTGGCACCGGAGACGACGATCGTGCCGCCGGGCCGCAGCGAGCGCACCGAGTGCTGCCAGGTGGCCCTCCCGACGGTCTCGAACACCGCGTCGACGCGCTCGGGCAGCCGCTCCCCCGCCGGGAACGTCGCCGCGGCGCCCCAGGAGGCGGCCTTCGCGAGGCGCTCCCCGGAGCGGCCGGTGACCCACACCCGCAGGCCCGCCGCCGCGCCGAGCGAGATCAGCGCGTTGGAGACCCCGCCGGCGGCACCCTGCACGAGCACCGTCTGCCCCGGCACGACACGCGCCTGCGTGAACAGCATCCGGTACGCGGTCAGCCAGGCCGTGCCCAGGGACGCGGCCCGCTCGAACGACCACCCGGCGGGCTTGGGCAGCAGGTTCCGCCGCGGCACCCACACGTGCTCGGCGAGGGTGCCGGGGTGCAGCTCGGAGAGCAGGGTGCGGCGCGGGTCCAGGGTCTCGTCGCCGCGGAAGTGCTCGTCGGGGACGACGGCGTGCACGACGACCTCGGTGCCGTCGTCGGTGGTTCCGGCCGCGTCGCAGCCCAGCACCATCGGCAGCCGGTCGGCGGGCAGACCAGTACCGCGCAGGCTCCACAGGTCGTGGCGGTTCAGGGCGGCGGCGCGCACCGCGACCCGCACCCAGCCGGCGGGTGGGTCGGCCGCGGGGCGGTCGGCGACCTCCAGCGCGGACAGCGGGTCGTCGGGCGAGCTGCGGACGGCGCGGGCGGCGAGCACGGGCGCGACGCTAGCGCCGCGGGTGCGCACCGGCACGGTGGTGCCCCGCTGGGTAGCCTCCGGGCGTGAGCGAGCCGAGCCCCCTGCTGCCCGTCCTGGACGTCCAGCCCGTCCCCGACGCCGCGGACGTGTTCACCGCCCCGAACCTGCCGGGCTGGCGGCCCCGGCTGTTCGGCGGGCAGGTGCTGGGGCAGGCCACGGTGGCGGCCTCGCGGACCGTCCCCGCCGACCGGCCCGTGCACTCGCTGCACGCCTACTTCCTGCGCCCGGGCGACCCGGACGTCGCGGTGCACTTCGCGGTGGAGCGGCTGCGCGACGGCCGCTCGTTCTCGGCACGGCGGGTGCAGGCCCTGCAGAACGGGGTGGCGATCCTCTCCGGCATCGCGTCCTTCCAGGCGCCGGCGGAGGGTCTGGAGCACGCGGACCCGGCACCGGAGGTGCCCGAGCCGGAGGAGCTGACGAGCGACCTGGAGCTGCTGGACGCCGTGGAGCACCCGGCGGCCCGGCAGCTGGGCCGCGGTCGCCTGACCGACGTGCGGCACGTGGAACCGGCGATCTACCTGACGCCGGCCGGGGAGCGCACCGCGCGGCAGGCGGTGTGGATGCGCCTGGACGGGGCGCTGCCGGACGACGAGGTGGTGCACCGGGCGGCGCTGGCGTACGCCTCGGACTTCACGGTGCTGGAGCCGGTGCTGCGCCGGCACGGCCTGGTGTGGGCGACGCCGGGGCTGAGCGTGGCGAGCCTGGACCACGCCATGTGGTGGCACCGCCCGGCGCGCGCCGACGAGTGGTTCCTGTACGTGGCCGAGAGCCCGAGTGCGGCCGGCGCGAGGGGGCTGTCGACGGCGCGGGTCTACGACCGGCAGCGGCGGCTGGTGGCGAGCGTCGCGCAGGAGGGCATGCTCCGGCTGCCGTGACCGGCGCGGCTCCCGGGCTGCGGAGAGCCGGCGACTGCGCGATGATGTGACGTGCATCACAGAGCGATGGAGCTCTCGAGGAGGGCAGAACCTTGGTCACCGCGATGCACGTCCTGCAGCACCACCGGCACCGCCGGCACCACCCGATCGGCCCGCCGTGCGTGCCGCGGCACTGCGCCGGGACGCGGCGGGTGGCGGCCGCGGCCGCCCTGGCCGACCGCCTCGTCTCCCGCCACGCCCGGCGCGAGCGACACCGGCGGGGCTGAACCGCCCGGGGCCTGTGGCACGGTGGCGCGGTGCACCACGACCACGCCACCACCCCCTCCCCCCGCGCGCTGCGCGAGGAGGTGTTCACCGACCTGCTCACCGAGGCCCGTGAGGGCGCCGCGCGCCGCGAGCGGGAGCGCGAGCTGCCGGTGGACCTGGTGCGGCGGCTGACCGCCGCCGGGTTCGGCACCGCCCACGTGCCCGCCGCCGCGGGCGGTGAGGGTGCGCCGCTGGAGACGCTGTTCGAGCGCCTGGTGCGCCTGGCGCGCGCCGACTGCAACGTGGCGCACGTCTTCCGCGGCCACCTGGCGTTCGTCGAGAAGCAGTACTTCGAGCCCGACCCGGCGGTGCGCGAGCGGTGGTGGCGGCGGGTGCTGGACGGCCAGCTCGTCGGCAACGCCGTCTCGGAGTCCTCCGACACCTCGGACCTGTCCACCGTCCTGACCGAGACGCCGGACGGGCTGCGGCTGGACGGCCGGAAGTTCTACACCACCGGCTCGATCTACGCGGACTGGATCGACACCTCCGCGACGTTCGGCGACGTCAGCGTGCAGGTGTTCGTCCCGACGTCCGCACCGGGCGTGCAGGTGGCCGACGACTGGAAGGGGTTCGGGCAGCGGCTCACCGGCAGCGGCACCACGACGTTCACGCAGGTGCCCGTGCAGCGCGAGCACGTGCGCACCATCGACCCCGACGACGACGCGCAGACGTACATGCTGGGGTTCTTCCAGCTCGTCCTGCTGGCCGTGGCGGCGGGCGTCGCGCACGCCGCCCTGGACGACACGGTGGAGTTCGTGCGCGGGCGACGGCGCATCTTCGGCTACGCCGGGCAGGTGGCGCCCCGCGAGCACCACCTCGTGCAGGCCGTGGTGGGCCGGTTGTCCAGCTCCGCCTCGGCCGCGCGCGGGCTCGTGCTGAGCTGCGCGCGCACCCTCGACGGCGCCCTGGCCGCGCACCTGGCGGGGGCCGAGGGCGCCGCCGAGGGCCTGCGGCACGCCCAGCTGGAGGTGTTCCGGGCGCAGCAGGTGGTGCTCCCGCTGGTGGTGGACGCCACCGCGGAGCTGTTCGAGGTGGGCGGGGCGTCGGCGGTGGACGCCGAGCGCGGCCTGGACCGGCACTGGCGCAACGCCCGCACCATCGCCTCGCACAACCCGGCGGTGCACCGCTGCCGCGCGATCGGCGACTTCGAGCTCAACGGCACCGCGACGCGGCGCTACCTGCCGGCCGGCTGAGCACCGGGCGGGAGCTGCGCCTTTCGGGCGAGGCGCCCTCACGCGCGGCGCGCGGACGGCCGATGCCGAGGCGTGACCTCTCGCGGCACCACCCCGCCCCTCCGCCTGCACCTCGCCGTCGGCGGGGTGCTGGCGGTGGTGTGCGTGCTGCTGCCGGTGGGCCCGGGCCGCGACGCGCTGTACACGCTGGTCAGCGCCGGGAGCGTGGCCGTGATGGCGGCCGGCGTGCGCCTGCACCGGCCGCGGCAGGCGCACGCGTGGTGGCTCCTGGTCGCCGGCATGGCGACGTGGGCCACCGGCGACGCGCTGTGGGCGCTGTTCCGCTGGGTGCTGCACGTCACCCCCTTCCCCTCGGCCGCGGACGTGCTCTACCTCGCGTGCTACCCGCTGCTGGCCGCCGGGTACGGCGGCTTCGTCCGCGCCCGCGGCGGCCACCGCGACCGCGACGGACTGGTCGACGCGGCGATCCTGACCGTCGCCTTCGCGCTGCTGAGCTGGGTGCTGCTGCTGCGCCCCTCGATCGAGGCGGCGGGCACCTCGGTGCTCGCGCGGGTGCTGGCGGGGGCGTACCCGGCCGGTGACGTGCTCGTGCTGGCGCTGCTGGTGCGCCTGCTGACGACGGGGGGCGCCCGCGCGAGCTCCTTCCGGTACCTGGTGGCGGGGGCGGCGCTCATGCTGCTGGCCGACTGCGGCTACCAGTACGTGACGCTGGCGACGGACTACTCCGGCGGCCTGCTGACGCTGCCGTGGCTGTGCGGGTACGTGGCCCTGGGCGCCGCTGCGCTGCACCCGTCGATGCGGCGGCTCACCGACGCGGAGGAGCGACCGGCGTTCGGCGTCACCCGTGCCCGCCTGGCGGCGCTGACCGTGGCGGGCCTGCTGTCGCCGGGCACCCTGCTGCTGCAGCTGGCGCTGGGCGCGCGGCTGGAGGCGTGGGCGGTGGCGCTGGCGTCGGCGGTGCTGTTCCTGCTGGTCATGGTGCGGATGTCGGGGCTCGTGGGTCACCTGCAGGAGCGGGCGAACCGGATGGCGGACCTGGCCCGCACCGACACCCTCACGGGGCTGGCGAACCGCCGCACCGGCGACGCGGAGCTGGCGCGGCTGCAGGTGCGGGCGCGCCGCGAGGGACTGCCGCTGTGCGTGGCCGTGCTGGACCTGGACCGCTTCAAGGAGTTCAACGACACGTACGGGCACCAGGCCGGCGACAGCCTGCTCGTGCAGGCCTCGGCGGCGTGGCACGCGGCACTGCTCGAGGAGGGAGCGTGCACCCCGCCGTCGCGCGCGGGCCTGCTCGCCCGCTGGGGCGGGGAGGAGTTCGTCCTGCTGCTGCTGGGCCACGAGCTCGATGCGGCCGGGCACCTCGTCGACCGGCTGCGCCGCCGCACGCCGGCCGGGCAGTCGTTCTCCGCCGGCGTGGCCCGCTGGGCCGACGCGGAGGGGGCCGGCGAGCTGTTCGCCCGCGCCGACGCGGCCCTGTACGCCGCCAAGCGGGCCGGGCGCGACCGGGTGCTGCTGGCCGGCGCGGCCGGGACCACCCCGGCCCCCCCGGAGGCGGGGCGACGGACGGGCGGGAACGCGACGGCGCCCGCGCCCCGGGCGGGGACGCGGGCGCCGTCGCGACCCGGAACGGGGGTCAGTCGCGGGTGAGCTTGCGGTACGTCACCCGGTGCGGGCGGGCGGCGTCGGGGCCGAGGCGCTCGATCTTGTTGGCCTCGTAGCCGGCGAAGTTGCCCTCGAACCAGTACCAGTTCGCCGGGTTCTCCTCGGTGCCCTCGTAGGCGAGGATGTGGGTGGCGACGCGGTCCAGGAACCAGCGGTCGTGGCTGACGACCACGGCGCAGCCGGGGAACTCCAGCAGGGCGTTCTCCAGGGAGCCGAGGGTCTCGACGTCGAGGTCGTTGGTGGGCTCGTCCAGCAGCAGGACGTTGCCGCCCTCCTTGAGGGTCAGCGCCAGGTTCAGCCGGTTGCGCTCACCACCGGAGAGGACCCCGGCGGGCTTCTGCTGGTCCGGGCCCTTGAAGCCGAACGCGGAGACGTAGGCCCGCGAGGGCATCTCCTGGTTGCCGACCTGGATGAAGTCCAGGCCGTCGGAGACGACCTCCCACAGCGTCTTCTTCGGGTCCAGGCCGCCGCGGGACTGGTCGACGTAGGACAGCTTGACCGTCTCGCCGATCTTCAGCTCGCCGCCGTCCAGCGGCTCCAGCCCGACGATCGTCTTGAACAGGGTGGTCTTGCCGACGCCGTTGGGGCCGATGACGCCCACGATGCCGTTGCGCGGCAGGGAGAACGACAGCCCGTCGATGAGGGTGCGGTCGCCGAAGCCCTTCTTGAGGTCCCTCGCCTCGATGACCGTGCTGCCCAGTCGCGGGCCGGCCGGGATCTGGATCTCCTCGAAGTCGAGCTTGCGGGTGCGCTCGGCCTCGGCGGCCATCTCCTCGTAGCGGGCCAGTCGCGCCTTGGACTTCGTCTGGCGGCCCTTGGCGTTGGAGCGGACCCACTCCAGCTCGTCCTTCAGCCGCTTCTGCAGCTTGGCGTCCTTCTTGCCCTGCACGTCCAGGCGGGCGGCCTTCTTCTCCAGGTACGTGGAGTAGTTCCCCTCGTAGGGGTAGGCGCGGCCGCGGTCCAGCTCGAGGATCCACTGGGCGACGTTGTCGAGGAAGTAGCGGTCGTGCGTGACGGCCAGGACGGCGCCGGGGTACTTCGCCAGGTGCTGCTCCAGCCACGTCACGGACTCGGCGTCCAGGTGGTTGGTGGGCTCGTCCAGCAGCAGCAGGTCCGGGGCCTCCAGCAGCAGCTTGCACAGCGCCACGCGCCGCTTCTCACCGCCGGAGAGGTGGGTGACCTGCTCGTCGCCGGGCGGGCAGCGCAGCGCGTCCATGGCCTGCTCCAGCTGCGAGTCCATGTCCCACGCGTTGGCGTGGTCCAGGTCCTCCTGCAGCTGGCCCATCTCCGCCATGAGGGCGTCGTAGTCGGCGTTCGGGTCCTCGAAGGAGGCGGTGATCTCGTTGTAGCGGTCCATCTTCCTCTTGAGGTCGCCCAGGCCGTCCTGGACGTTCTCCAGGACCGTCTTGGACTCGTCCAGCGGCGGCTCCTGCATGAGCATGCCGACGCTGTACCCCGGCGACAGCCGGGCCTCGCCGTTGGAGGGCTGGTCCAGCCCCGCCATGATCTTCAGGACGCTCGACTTGCCGGCGCCGTTCGGCCCGACCACGCCGATCTTCGCGCCCGGGTAGAAGGAGATGGAGACGTCGTCGAGGATGACCTTGTCCCCGTGCGCCTTGCGCGCCTTCGACATGACATAGATGAATTCCGGCACGGACCCAGGCTAGTCGAGTCGTCGCCGGGCGCGCTCCGGCCTCGGTAGGGTGCCCCCACCGGCCTCCGTAGCTCAGTGGATAGAGCACCGGACTTCTAATCCGATGGTCGCAGGTTCGAATCCTGCCGGGGGCGCCCGCTCCCCCAGCGCCGACGCGCTGGGGATCCCGGCGACGCCGGTGCGCCGGCCGGGTCAGAAGCGGGAGGCGTCGGCGACCTCGCACGTCAGCTCCGCCGGCGGCTCCGCAGCCGCCCCCTGCGCCTGCACCTGGACCGACCGGCCCGCGGGGACCGAGTCGGCGGCCGCGGTCGCCTCGGCCACGCGAGCGCCGCCCGGCCCGTTCACCGACACCGTGATCACGTAGGACTTCGGGGAGTCGGACGTGTTGGTCACCGTCAGGTCCGCCGTCACCTGCCCGGGGTCGCCGGCCCCGCAGGAGTCGACGACGACCTCCTCGGCCGCCGGGGTCGACGTGCCCGTCGACGCCTCGCTCGTGGGGGACTGCATGGCGCCGGGAGCGTCGGCGTCCGTCTCCGTCGTGGTCGTGGTCGTCCCGCCGCAGGCCGTCAGGGCCAGCAGGGCGACGGCGGACAGGGTGGTGCCGGTGCTGCGCACGGATCCTCCAAGGGGTGACGTCGACGCGCGGTCGCGCGGGGACGCTCGAGCGCCGCGGCCCGCTCGTCCCCGTCTGCAGCGTGCCACGCGCGCGCCGTGCGCTCACGCGCAGCCGGGTCCCGCCCCCGTGACCACCGGACCGGCGCGCGAGCCGGGTGCGACCCGCGCCGCCGGCACGACGGGCGTGCCCGCCGGCTCCCGGCAGGTGACCGGTGCCCGGGGACCCGGGGCACGGAGCGCCGGTCGGCGCCGCCGCCCCGGGCGCCGGGGCGGTGATCGACACCGCCTCCGAGGGCTCCCGGAGCGGCGCGCCCCTCGAGCCGGTCGTCGTCTTCCGGGGCAGACTCCTCCGAGGCAGCAGCCGGACCGACCCGACGAGACCGACCGGAGGAGCCCCGTGCCCCTGCCCCCGAGCCCCACCACGACGATCGCGGCCGCCGGCGGCGGCCTGGAACTGCCGCTGATCGGCCTGGGCACCTGGCAGGCCGCCGGCGAGGTCGCCCACCGCGCGGTGCTCGACGCCCTGGAGCTCGGCTACCGACTGGTGGACACCGCCACCATGTACGGCAACGAGCGGGAGGTCGGCGCCGCCGTCCGCGACAGCGGCCTGGAGCGCGGCGAGGTGGTCGTCACCACGAAGCTGCGCCAGAACCAGGCCGGCCGCGAGCGCGAGGTGGTGCGCGAGAGCCTGAGGCTGACCGGCCTGGACGTGCTGGACCTGTGGCTGGTGCACTGGCCGCCCGACGGGCAGGCGCGCCCCGACACGTGGGAGCGCTTCCTCGAGGCCCGCGAGCAGGGGCTCGTGCGGGCCGTGGGCGTCAGCAACTACAGCGTCGCGCAGATCGACGAGCTGATCGACGCGACCGGCGTCGCCCCGGCCGTCAACCAGGTCAGGTGGGGTCCGGCGCTGCACGACGAGGGGGTGCTGCGCGCGCACGCCGAGCGAGGCGTCGTGCTGCAGGGCTACAGCCCGTTCAAGGCCACCGACCTGGACGCCGCCCCGATCGCGGCGGCGGCGCGCGCGCACGGGGTCAGCACCCGGCAGGTCGTGGTGCGCTGGCACCTGCAGCACGGCGTCGTGGTCATCCCCAAGTCCACCGACCGCACGCGGATGGCGGAGAACCTCGACGTGCTCGGCTTCGAGCTGAGCGGCGGCGAACTCGCCGCGATCGACGCCCTCGGGCGGGCCTGACCGGCGCCCCGCGGGCCGGTCGCGGGCGCCGGCCGGGGGCGGCGGGGTTCAGCCGACGAGCACCCGCCACTCCTGGCCGCCCAGCTCCACCACGTCGCCGTCCGAGAGCTGCCGGCCGCGGCGCCCGTCGACCTCGCCGTTGACGGTGACCTCCCCGGCGGCCAGGACCTCGCGGGCCTCGCCCCCCGAGCCGACGGCGCCGGCCAGCTTGAGGAACTGCCCCAGGCGGACGGTGCCGACGACCTCCACGTCGCGCTGCGCGCTCACGGGCCGGCGACCTCCTCGTCGTCCAGGGCCAGGGCGTCCAGGACCGCGGCGATGCGGCGGGCGTCGGCGCGGGTGAGGCGCTCGGGCACCAGCACCTCCGCCTGCTCGCCGCCGCGCAGCGGGATGGTGTGCCGCAGCGTGCGGCGGGTGCTCGCCCCCCGCGGAGCGGGGTCCTCCCCGACGACGTCGGCGTCCACGGGCGCGGACGCCCCCGCCGCGCCGCTGCGCTCGTCGTTGACCGACGCGTCGCCGCTGAGGAAGGTGCGCAGCCGGTCCACGCCCTGCGCGGCCAGGCGCTCGGCGCCCGGGTCCAGGCGGCCCTGGCGCAGCACCTCGCGCAGCACCGCGTCGATCGACGCGCTCTGCCGGCCGCCCCTGCTCTCGTCCCTGCCGTCACCCACGGGTTCCCCCTCGCGCTCGTCCCTGCTCCTCGCCGCGCCGGCGTCGTGCCGCGGCCGGCCGGCTCCAGGGTCGCACCCCGTGGAGCGAGCAGCCTCCCCCGTGCGGCCCGGCCGGGATCGACCTAACGTCGCGGGCATGACGAACACCCCCGAGAAGATCGTCTACACCGCGCGCGTCACCACGACCGGCGGGCGGCGCGGCGGCCGCGCCGTCTCCGACGACGGCGCGCTCGACGTGGTCCTGCAGGCACCGAAGGAGACGGGCGGCCCCGGCGGCGGCACCAACCCCGAGCAGCTGTTCGCGGCCGGGTACGGCGCCTGCTTCCAGGGGGCGATGGGTCTGGCGGCCAAGGAGCAGGGGGTGGACGCCTCCAGCTCGACCCTGGACATGGAGGTCGGGTTCGGCCCCGAGGGCGAGAGCTACGCCGTCACCGTCACGATCCGCGCCCGCGTGGACGGCCTGAGCACCGAGCAGGTGCAGCGGCTGCTGGAGCGCACCCACGAGCTGTGCCCGTACTCCAAGGCCACCCGCGGCAACGTCCCCGTCACCCTGGTGGCCGAGGGGGCCTGAGCCCGACGGGGCCACGGACCCGGGTCCGCGGCCTCAGGGCCTCAGTGCCTCAGCCCGCCAGGTGGTGCCACCGCGCCTCCAGCTCCCGCCACGGGCCGGTGGCGGCGACCCGCCCGTCGACCAGGACGACGACGCGGTCGGCGACCGCCAGCGCCGACCGCTTGGAGCTGGACCCCAGCACCGTGGTCCCCCTGCCGCGCAGCGCCTCCCACAGCTCCACCTCGGTGCGGGCGTCCAGCGCGGAGGACACGTCGTCCGCGAGGAGCAGGTCCGCACCGGCGGCCAGGGCCCGGGCCAGGGCAAGGCGCTGCACCTGACCGCCCGACAGGCGCACCCCGCGGTGCCCCACGAGGGCGTCCGGGCCGCCGGCGCCGGCGACGTCCGGGGCCAGCCGCGCATCGGCCAGGGCCCGCCCCAGCCGCCGCGCCGCGCCCGCGTGCTCGAGGGTCGCGTTGGCCGCGAAGGACCCCGACAGCACCCGCGGCACCTGCGCCACGTGGGAGACCTGCCCCGGGCGCAGGAACGTCTGCGGGTCGGTCACCTCCTCGCCGTTCCAGCGCAGCGAACCCTCGTGGTCCACGAGCCCGGCCAGCGCCGCCAGCAGGCTGGACTTGCCCGAGGCGACCCGGCCGGTCAGCAGCACCAGCTCACCCGCGGCGACGTCGAGGTCCACCCCCGACACGCCGACGGTGCCGTCGTCGTGCACGGCGCCGAAGCCGCGCAGCCGCAGCTCGCGCAGCGCCCGGCGCGGCGGTTCCGGTGGCGCGGGGGCGGTGCCGGCCACCAGGTCGACCCCGGCGGGGGGTTCCAGCACGTCGGCACGGCCGGCGAGCGCCGTCACGGCGCGCAGCCACTCCCGAGCCACCGGGGCCTCGGTGACCACCGCGCCGGCGACCTGGCCGTAGTAGGAGGACCCGGCGACCGCCGTGGACACCAGCAGGGTCGTGGCCAGGCCCCAGGTGCCGCGCAGGTGCAGCCACCAGGTCGCGACCAGACCCAGCTGGACGAGCACGACGGGCACGCCCTCCAGCAGCGCCCGCACGCGGAACTCGCGCACCGAGGCGCGCACCCGCACCTCGTCGACGCGGTGCAGGTGCTCCAGCACGCCCGGCGTGGCGGCGGCCAGCTTCACGGTGCGGGCGGCGTCCACGGCCGACCCCAGGGCCCGCCCGAAGCGCGCCCGCGCGTCACCGGCACCGGCACCGCTGCGCCCGGCGACCCCCGCGCCGGCCACGGACACGATCGCCGAGGTGGCCATGACCGCGGCGACGACCGCCCCGGCGCCGGCCGTGCCGGCCAGCAGCGAGGTGGCGAGCACGACGAAGCAGCCGATGACGACGTCCACCCACCGGTCGACGTAGAGGACGAAGCGCTCGGAGTCCAGGCAGCAGGCCGTCACCTCCCCCGGTGGCACGCGCGGCAGGCGGTGCTGGCGCGTCTGCCCGGCCAGGACCGCGCAGCGCGCCCGCAGCGTCACCGCGTTCCACCACGAGAAGTAGACCCGCAGCGCACCGCGCAGGGCGAAGGGCCCCGCGAGCAGGGCCACGCACACGGCGGCGGCCCACACCCCCACCCCGTCCGCACCAGCGGTGCCGGGGCGCTCGGAGACGGCGGCGACGACCCGGCCCCACAGGGCGCCGGTGACCGCGCCGTGGGCGCCGAGCAGGGACACCACCAGGAACAGGGCGGCGCCGGTCAGGCCCCAGCGCGGGTGCACGGCGACGGCGCGCAGCACCGCGCGCGCCAGGCGGGGGGCCGGTGCCGCCGGGGTCGAGCGCGGCCGGCGCGGCGCCGGGGCGCTCTGCACCGCCGCGGGGGCGTCCCGGGCGGGCGGGAGCGGGTGCTCGTGGGCGCCTGCGGCGGCCAGCAGGTCCGCGAACGGCCCGGGAGCGGCGGCCAGGCGTGCGCGGCCGCCGTGCTGCACCACGCGCCCGCCGTCCAGGACGGCCACCGCGTCGGCGCGGCGGGTGGTGCTCAGCCGGTGGGCGACGAGCAGACCGGTGCGCCCGGCGAGCAGCCGCTCGGCGGCGGCGGTCACGCGGTGCTCGGTGACGGGGTCCATCCGGGCCGTGGCCTCGTCGAGGACGACGACGCGCACGTCCCGCACGAGCAGCCGGGCGAAGGCGACGAGCTGCTCCTCCCCCGCCGACAGCACCGTGCCGCCCGGACCGAGCAGGGTGTCGAGCCCCTCCGGCAGGCCCCGCACCCAGGGGCCGAGCCCCAGGGCGTCGACGGCGGCCTCGACGGCGGCGCGCGGCACGCCGGTGGTGAGGGTGATGTTGTCGGCCAGCGTCGCGGCCAGCAGCTCGGTGCGCTGGGTGACCACGCCCACGGTGCGGCGCAGCTCCTGCAGGTCCAGGTCGCGCACGTCGCGACCGCCCACCAGCACCGTCCCGCGGGGCGGCTCGACGGCGCGGGAGAACAGCGCCGCCAGCGTCGACTTGCCGGAGCCGCTGCGCCCCACCAGCGCGCACGTCGTCCCCGCCGGCACCGACAGGTCGACGCCGCGCAGGGCGAACCCGCCGCCCGGGTAGGCGAAGTCCAGGCCGCGGACGTCCAGGGACAGCGGTCCCGGCGGCGGGGCCGCACCGCCCACCGGCTCGGCGGGCGACGTCAGCAGCGAGCGGATCCGCTGCAGGGCGCCCAGCCCCGCCTGCACCTCCGGGAGCCGGTCGCTGACCTCGGTGAGGTCGCCGACGAACCCGGCCAGCAGCAACCAGGTGGTGACCAGCGCCGCCACGCCCAGCTCGCCGCGCAGCACGAGCGCCACCCCGCCCAGCACGAGGGCCACCAGCAGCAGCGACAGCACCAGCGCGGTGCGCAGGCCCACCGAGGACGCGGCCCGGCTGGTGGCGGCCACCGCGCGCAGCACCACCGAGGCCCCCGCCGCGTAGCGGCGCAGCACGTGCGCCTGCCCGAGGCTGGTGCGCACGTCGTCGCGGGCGGAGACGGCCTCCTCCAGCTGGGCGGCGTGCTCGGTCCAGGCGGCCTCCTCGGCGAGCTTGCGCCGGGCGACCTCGGCCGTCAGCGGGCGCGCCACCAGCAGCGCGAGCGCGGCCACGACGGGGAAGGCGAACCACGCCGGCCACCACGTCAGCCCGGCGACCACCCACGCCAACGCAGCGCGCAGCAGGGCGCGCGCCAGCCGCCACCCCGTCTCGCGCAGCAGCCGCGCCAGCTGCCGCGGGTCGTCGTCGACGCGGTCGATGACCTCTCCGACGGCCTGCTCGGCCAGCGCCGGCAGCGGCTGGGCGAGGGCGGCGTCCAGCAGGTCGGCGCGCAGGCGCCCCTCGGCCCGGCCCACGCGGGTGGCGAACACCGTGCGACCCACCGTGTCCACGACCCCGGCCCCCACGAGCAGCACCGCCAGGAGCGCCACGAGCGCCGCGCGCGGGTCCTCGGCCAGGTGGCCGGTGACCACCGTGGCGAGGGTCTCCCCGAGCGCGGCGAGCAGGGCCAGCGCCCCCGCGACGCGCGGCCCGGCGAGCCGGGAGGCGGTCAGGCTGCGGGGGTCGCGCCCCGGCGCGCCGGCGGGGACGGCGGGCACGGCGGGCGCGGCGTCCCCACCGGCGCACCGGGGCGGGGCGTGGTCCGGGGAGCGCACCGCTCGACGTTAGCGACGGCGACCGGTGCTGCTCCTCCCGTTTTCCGCGGGCCCCGGACCGCCCTCAGGCCGCCTGGGCCAGGTACTCGTCCCAGCGGGGATCGGCCTGCTCGGCACCCCGCACGGCCCAGGAGGCCCCGCGGGGGGCGGCGGGGCGGAACCGCAGCGCCCAGCCCATCTCCTCCGGCGTGCGGTTGCCCTTGGCGTTGTTGCAGCGCACGCAGCAGGCCACGAGGTTCTCCCAGGTGTCCGGCCCGCGGCGGCTGCGCGGCAGCACGTGGTCGACGGTGGTGGCGTGCCCCCGGCAGTAGGCGCAGCGCTGGTGGTCGCGGCGCAGCACCCCGCGCCGGCTGACCGGAACGACGGTGCCGCGCGGCACCCGCACGTAGCGGCTCAGCAGGATCACCGAGGGCCGTTCCAGCCTCACCGTCGCGCCCACGACCGGTTCGGCGTCGGCCAGCACGACCGAGGCCTTCCCGGCCAGGACGAGGACGAGCGCACGGCGGAAGGACACCACCGCGAGCGGTTCGTAGCCGGCGTTCAGCACGAGGGTTCGCACAACCACCTCCACGGACGACGAGAGGCGCCGACCCCGGTGGGGGCGGCGCCTCTGGGAGCGACGACGTGCGCGGCGGGATGCACGTGCTGGCGCACGTGCGCGCACCGGCGCACCGCGGGTACCCCCACTGTCGTCGGGGGCGACTGGGGACGGGGCGCGCAGGAGCGCGCGCGCTGCACGGCCGTGGGGTCGGACACGCTCGCCTCCCGCTCGTGTGGTGTCGTCGTGACCGCACTGTACGTCGGGACGGGGCGGGGGGACACGCGTTTGGCGCGAGGTTCGTGCGACGGGGCGGACTGGAGGGGCCTCGCGAGGTGCTCCCCGGGCTCCCCGGCTCCGGCGTGCCGGGGGCGGACGTGGATCGGGCCCGGCACCTCGCAGGAGGTGCCGGGCCCGGTCTGGGGGTGGGCGACGTCAGGCGACGGCCGCGACGCGGCCGAAGACCGCGGAGTCGCTCCACACGGAGCGCAGCTGGACGGGCTTGCCGCTGCGGGGGGCGTCCCACATCATCCCGTCGCCGGCGTAGATGCCGACGTGGTACGCGCGGCCGCCGTCGGTGAAGAAGACGAGGTCGCCGGCGACGGCCTCGGCGCGGGAGATGCGCGCGCTGGCGCCCAGCTGGGCGTTGGCGGTGCGCGGCACCGAGATGCCGAGCTGGCGCAGGACGTAGCTGGTGTAGCCGGAGCAGTCGAAGCCGGCCGGGGTGGTGCCGCCGTACACGTAGGGCACGCCCACGTAGTCGTCGGCGACGGCGAGGATCTGCTGGCCCAGCGACGGGGCGGGCGCCGGGGCCGGCGCCGGGGCCGCCTCGACGGGGGCCGGGGCCGGGGCCGGGGCCGCGGCGGCGGCCTGGACGGCCAGGGCCGAGTCGATGACGGACTGGTCGACCGACGCCTCGACCGCGGGCGCGTCCACGGCGGAGCGCGTGCTGCGCTCCACGACGACCGGCGGCGGCGGGGGCGCGGGGGTCGGCACGGCGCTGAAGGCGGTGAGGGTGGTGATGGCGGCGGCCTCGGCGGGCGCGGAGACCACGCCGACCGGGGTGGTGCCGAAGGCGGAGTCCACGGCGGTGCCCAGACCCGCGCTGACGGCGGTGCTGACGGCGGCGGGGACCGCTGCGGGAGCCGCCGCGGGGGCGGCACCGGCCGGCAGCGCGACGGTGACCAGCAGTCCACCGGTGGCGGCGGCGACCGCGCCGGCGCGGCCGGCGTCGGCAGCGCGACGGCCGATGGCCTCGCCCAGGCCGGTCAGGGGCGTGCGGGGACGTTCGGCGGCACGGTGGCGCGCCTGGACGCGAGTCGTCAAGGTGGTGGCCTCTCCGACGCCTGCGAGGTGAGCTGTCGGGTTCGGGCGGGAGTATCGCCCGGCCGGTTCGCACCGGCTTCACCCCAAGGACGCTCACCCCGGCCCGGCTGGCCGTCGGATCACGCCCGGGAAATTGGTTCCCCCGTCCCTGCCACACGTGTGCGTGGGACCTCGACGCGGTGGCAGGGCTCGGCGTCCGCGCGAGGGCTTCTGCGTGAACTTTCACGGAAGCGGGTGGACCATAACCCCTCCGGACCCCGGATGTCACGGCCCGGTGACGCCCGCGTGGCAGTCGCGTGACGAACCGATGACGACGGGACCGCGCCGGCCCGCCCTCGGGCAGCCCCGCGCACCGGCCCGGAGCAGCCCCCGAGCAGCCCCCGCGACCAGCCCCGGGGGTCAGTCCCGCGCGTCGACGAACAGGTGCGACGCCTCGGCCGTGCTCAGCTCCAGCACCGCACCGCCCACCGAGACGTCGTAGCCGCCCGCGGACGTCGTCACGACGACCTCCGCACCGGGGCGCAGGCCGGCCTCGGCGAAGCGGGCCAGCAGCGCCACGTCGGTCTGGAGGGGCTCGCCCAGGCGGCGCACCACGACGGGGGCGCCGTCCGCGCCGGCCGCCGTCAGGGGCTGCACGCCCGCGCGGAAGTCCTCGGCGGCACCGACCTCGCCCAGCTCCTCCAGGCCCGGGATCGGGTTGCCGTAGGGCGAGGAGTGGGGGTGGTCGAGGATGTCGACCAGGCGCTTCTCGACCTCCTCGGAGATGACGTGCTCCCAGCGGCAGGCCTCCTCGTGCACGAGCGACCACTCCAGGCCGATGACGTCGGTGAGCAGCCGCTCCGTCAGCCGGTGCTTGCGCATGACGCGCATCGCCTTGGCGCGACCGGACTCGGTGAGCTCCAGGCGGCGGTCCGTGCCGACGTGCAGCAGCCCGTCGCGCTCCATGCGCGCCACCGTCTGCGAGACGGTCGGGCCGGAGTGGTGCAGGCGCTCGGCGATGCGAGCGCGCATCGGGACGATGCCCTCCTCCTCGAGCTCGAAGACCGTCTTGAGGTACATCTCGGTGGTGTCGATGAGGTCGCTCACGGCCCCCATCATCCGCCATGGCGCCGCCTGCTCGCACGGGTCCACCCGGCGGGCGGCGCGGCGGGGACGACGGGGCGGCGGGCCGGGGACGGGCCGGGAACACGGCGCCGGCGGGACCCGTTGCGGCGGGCGAGACGTCCAGTGAGGAGCCCCGTGAGCACGCCAGCCGTCCCCGGTCCCCGTCCCGCCCTCGACCCCGCCGCGCTGGAGCAGCTGTTCACCGGCGCCCGGACCGCGAACCGGTTCACGGACGAGCCCGTCACCGACGAGCAGGTCGCCGCGATCGTGGACCTCGTCAAGTACCCGCCGACCAGCATGAACACGCAGCCCATGCGGCTGCTGCTGGTCCGCTCCCCCGCGGCGCGGGAGAAGCTCGCGACGATGATGAGCGGCAGCAACGGGGACAAGACCCGCTCGGCGCCGCTGAGCGTCGTCGTGGCCGCCGACCGCCGCTTCGACGAGGAGGTGCCGCGGCTGTTCCCGCACGTGCCGGACGCGCGGGCGCTCTTCGCCGACGACGCCTTCCGCGAGCGGACCGCGGTGTTCAACACCGCCCTGCAGCTGGGTTACCTCATCCTCGGGGTGCGGGCGGTGGGCCTGGCGGCCGGGCCGATGACCGGCATCGACGCAGTGGCCATCGAGCGGGAGTTCTTCCCCGACGGCGAGCACGCGGTCGTCGCCGTCGTGAACATCGGCGTGGCCGACCCCCGGGGTCTCCGGCCGCGCGGGCCCCGCCTGGCGGTGGAGGAGGTCGTCCGCACCGTCTGAGCCGCACCGTCCGGGCCGCACCGTCCGGGCCGCACCGTCTGAGCCGCACCGTCCGGGTCCGTCCGGTCAGGGTTGCGGGTGCAGCGCGTCGTAGCGGGTGAAACCCCGCTGCGCGCGCGCCAGCGCCAGGACCGCCACGACGCACGCCAGTCCGCCGGCGAGGGCGGCGGTGCCCTCGCCGGTGAGCTCGGCGGTGCCGCCGAGCACGACGTCGCCGAGCCGCGGCCCACCGGCCACCACGACGATGAACACGCCCTGGAGCCTGCCGCGCAGGGCGTCCGGGGTGGCCACCTGCAGGATCGTGCCGCGGAAGATCGAGCTGACGGCGTCGGCGGCACCGCAGACGGCCAGCAGCGCGGTGCAGGCGGCGAGGCGCCACCCGGCACCGTCGGGGGCGGCGACGAGGACCGCGCCGAAACCCGCCACGGCGGTGCCGTAGACGGCGACGCAGCCGACGACGACGGCCCCCTGGCGGCGCACCTGCCCCAGCGGCCCGGAGAACAGGCCGGCCAGCACCGAACCGGCCGCGAAACCCGCACCGAGGACCCCCACGGTGCGCGCTCCGCCACCCAGGTCCACGGCGCCGATCGCGGGGTAGAGCACGCGGGGCATGGCCAGCACCATGGCGCACAGGTCGACCAGGAACGTCATGCGCACGTTGGGCCGGGTCCCCAGGAACCGCACGCCCTCCAGCACCGAGCGCACGCCCGCCCGGCGCACCGCACCCGTGCGCGCCGGGGGCATCGGCGGCAGCCCCCACACCCCGGCCAGCGCCGCCACAAAGGTGACGGCGTCCACGGTGTACGCGGCGCGGAAGCCGCCGGCGTCGACGAGCAGGCCGGCGAGCAGCGGGCCGGCGGTCAGGGCGATCGCGCCGGTGGTGCCGGACAGGGCGTTGGCCGCGGGCAGCTGCGCGGCGGGCACCAGGCCCGGCACGATCGCGGAGCGGGCGGGGTTCCCCACGGCGAACGCGGCGCTCTGCAGGGCGACGAGGCCGTAGAGCAGGTGCAGCGAGCCGAGCTCCAGCCACGCCTGGGCGGCGAACGCCAGGGACAGGACCCACAGGGCCACCGAGGCGGCCAGCGCGACGCGCCGGCGGTCGTGCACGTCGACGAGGGCCCCGCCGTACAGGCCCAGCGCGACGAGCGGCACGAGCGCGAAGACCCCCACCAGCCCCACGGCGAGGGTCGAGGAGGTCAGGGCGTAGGCCTGCAGGCCGACGGTGACGACGGTGAGCTGGGTGCCGACCCCGGCGAGCGCCTGCCCCGCCCACAGCCGGCGGAACGCGGGGCTCTCGCGCAGCGGGGTGGTGTCCACCAGCCAGCGCCGGCGGGCGGGACGGGGTTCCACCCCACGAGGGTAGGTGGTGCGCCGGGGCCACCAGGGTGTACGGGCGCGGCGCGATCGGGCGCCCGGACGGGAGAAGGCCCCCGGGCGCTTCCTCCCCCGCGGGGCGGGGGGAGGGCCGGCTGGACTGGGCCGGCGCCCGGGGACCCGGTGACTGCCGTGGATTCGCCGCGCCGCGCGGGGCGACCAGAGCGGTCCGCGTCCATCGCGCGGCTGCTAGCGGGCAGCCACCTCACGCGTCCGATGAGAACTCATGTACCGGACCACCTCCTTTCCCGTGTACGTCGACGGTACGTCCGACCCCCGCGGGTTGTCACCCCGGTTTCGCCGGACGCGGAACCGCCTGCCCCGCACCGCCACCGGGGCGGCACGATCACGCCCGTGATCGTCGAGGACGGACCGGTGGACGTGGTGGTGCTGGGGGCGCTGGGCGCCGTGGGCCGGCGGGTGAGCGGGCGGCTGGCCCCGCTGCTGGGCCGGCGGCTGGTGGTCGCCGGGCGCGGCGCGGAACGGGTGCGCGCCCGGGCGGGCGAGCTCGGGGCGCGCGGCGCGGTCGTCGACGTGCGCGACACCGCGGCGCTGCTGCGGGCGGCCGCGGGCGCGCGGGTCGCCGTGCTCGCGCTGGAGACGGGCGACGACGCGGCGGCGCGCGCACTGCTGGGCGCGGGCGTCCACGTCGTCGACGTGGGCGCCACGCCGGCCCACCTGGCCCGCCTGGAGGCCCTGGACCCGCTGGCCCGCCGCACGGGCGCGACCGCCGCGCTGTCGGTGGGGCTGGCGCCGGGGGCGACCAACCTGCTGGCACGGGCCGCGCACGAGGCGGTCGGCGGCGCGGGACGGGTGGCGATCACGGTGCTGCTGGGCGCCGGGGAGCGCCACGGCCGCGAGGGGGTGCGCTGGACGGTGGACACGCTGCTGGACGGCGCACCGGGACCGGCGAGGCGGGCGGCCCTGCCGCCCGCCTCGCCGTCCGGGCGGGTGCGGGTGCGCACCGCCCGCCCGTTCGCCTTCGCCGACGCGCCGGCGGTGCGCGCGGGCCTGGGGGTGCCGGACGTGACGACCCGCCTGGTGCTGGAGCCGGCCGCCGCGGGGGCCGCCCTGTTCGCGCTGGGCCGGTTGCGCGGCACCCGGGCCGGCGCCTCGCCGCGGGTGCGCTCGGCGCTGGTGCGCGCCCTGTCGCAGGTGCACGTGGGCACCCGGGAGTACGCCGCCCGCGCCGACGCCTGGTCGCCGGACGGGCGCGCGCACGCGGCGTTCGCGGTGGCGGGAGTGGAGCAGACCCGCGCGACGGCCGAGGTCGTCGCCCGCACCGCGCTGGCGCTCGCCGCCGGGGGCGCACCGGCGGGGGTGCACCACCTGGACCGGCTGCCGGTGGGTGAGGGGCTGCTGGCGGAGCTGGCCGGGGGTCCGGACCCGGCGTGGCGGTTCCTCCGCCTGGAGGAGCCGCGCGGCTGACGGCCGCGGCGGCGCGGGTGACGCTTGTCAGGCGGCGGGGCGCTGCCCTACCCTCGTCCGCAGTTGTTGTCAGAACCACCCTTACTCCCGCCCCGGCAGGAGCGGGAGTGGTGCGCACGAGGGAGCGGCGGCGTCGCGGTGGTGGTGAAGTCCCGGCAGGCGATCCTCGTCGCCGTCTCCACGGTGATCTTCGCCCTGCTGCCGGACCGGTCGGGGGACCTGCGGGTGCACCTGCCGCTGGTGCGGCGGACGCGCGACCCGTTCGGCGGGCAGTGGGCCCTGCCGGGCGGGTGGGTCCGCACCGACGAGAGCCTCAGCGGCGCGGGCCGGCGCACCCTGGCCGAGACCACCGGGTTGCGGCCCAGCTACCTCGAGCAGCTCTACACGTTCGGCCGGCCCGACCGCTCCCCCGGCCAGCGGGTGGTGTCGGTGGTCTACTCGGCCCTGGTGCGCAGCCACCTGGCGGCCGCCTCGGTCGAGGGCGAGAACGTGCGCTGGACCGCCGCCGACGACTGCACGGGCCTGGCCTTCGACCACGACGAGATCGTCCGGTACGCCCTGTGGCGGCTGCGGACCAAGGTGCAGCACGCGCACGTCGCGCTGCACCTGCTGCCCGAGCAGTTCTCCCTGGCCGAGCTGCGCGAGGTGCACGAGGCGATCCTGCAGCGCCCGCTGGACCCGGCGAACTTCCGCCGCCAGGTCGAGCACTCGGGCACCATCGTGCCCACCGGCGAGCGGCAGACCGGCGGGCGGCACCGACCGCCGAAGCTGTACCGGGCCGTCGTCCCGGAGGGTTCGGCCGGCCCGCTGCAGACCGCCGGCCCCCTGGCCTAGACCCCGCGCAGAACCTCCCGCACCGGAACCCGCGTGCGGGAACCCCCGCCCCGAGACCCCGACCCGTCCCCGGCGCCCGCCGCACCTGAGAGAGAGCACGCCATGGCGTCCGTCCCCACGCAGATCGCCCTGCTCGCCCGCACCCCCTCGCGGGTCGACGACGAGACGTGCGACCCCGACCTGCCCAGCGGCCCGTGGCAGTTCGACGCCGTCCCGGGCCTGCCGCTGCCGGCGCCGACGTACGGCGCCGGCGCCTCGCGGCAGGACCCCGCACCGGCCGGCACACCGGTGCAGCAGCAGATCCCGGCCGAGTACCGGCTGCTGGGGCCGCAGGAGCTGGACCGGCGGATCCGCGCCGCCAAGGAGACCCTCGGCAGCCGGGTCACGGTGCTCGGGCACGCCTACCAGCGCGACGAGATCGTGCGGTACGCGGACTTCGTCGGCGACTCCTTCCAGCTCGCGCAGCAGTCCCAGCGCCACCCCGAGGCGGAGGCCGTCGTGTTCTGCGGCGTGCACTTCATGGCCGAGACGGCCGACCTGCTCACCACGCCGGAGCAGCCGGTGATCCTGCCGAACCTCGCCGCGGGCTGCTCGATGGCCGACATGGCCGACATCGACGCGGTGAACGCCTGCTGGGAGCAGCTCACCGCGCTGTACGGAACGGATCCGGACGCCGACGGGAGGGTCCCCGTCCTGCCCGTCACCTACATGAACTCCGCCGCCGCGCTGAAGGCGTTCTGCGGCGCGCACGGCGGCATCGTCTGCACCTCCTCCAACGCCCGCGAGGTGCTGGAGTGGGCGTTCGAGCGCGCGCAGCGGGTCCTGTTCTTCCCCGACCAGCACCTGGGCCGCAACACCGCCAAGGCGATGGGCGTGCCGCTGGGGGCCATGCCGCTGTGGGACCCCCGGAAGCCGCGCGGCGGGAACTCCCCCGAGGCGCTGACCGACGCCCGCGTGGTGCTGTGGCGGGGGTGGTGCTCGGTGCACCAGCGGTTCACCGTCGCGCAGATCGAGGCGGCCCGCGCCGCGAACCCCGACGTGCGTGTCGTCGTGCACCCGGAGTGCCCGGCCGAGGTCGTCGACGCGGCCGACGAGAACGGTTCCACGCAGTACATCCAGCGCGTCGTGGACGCCGCCCCGGCCGGGACCGCGTTCGCGATCGGCACCGAGGTCAACATGGTGCGCCGCCTGGCCGACACCCGGCCCGACCTGACCATCACGTGCCTGGACCCGGTCGTGTGCCCGTGCTCGACGATGTACCGCATCCACCCCGCGTACCTGGCGTGGGTGCTGGAGTCGCTGGTGCGCGGCGAGGTGGTGAACCGGGTGAGCGTGGAACCGCAGGTCGCCACCGACGCGCGCACCGCCCTGGAGCGCATGCTGGCCGTGCGGCCGTGAAGCCCCCCGGCACCGCGGGTGCGCCGGGTTCCTGCGACGTCCTGGTCCTCGGGGCGGGTCTGGCGGGGATGACGGCCGCGCTGGAGGCGGCCCGCACCGGTTCCGTGGTGCTGGCGACCAAGACCGCCCTGGGCGACGGCAGCACGCGCTGGGCCCAGGGCGGCATCGCCGTGGCGGCCGGAGCCGACGACGTCGACGTGCACGTCGCCGACACCCTGGCCGCGGGTGCGGGGTCGTGCGACCCGGACGCGGTGGTCGCGGTCTGCGCGGGCGGACCCGCCGCGGTCCGGGCGCTGGCCGGGCGCGGTGTGGAGTTCGACCGCGGCCCCGACGGGGGACCCGCCCTCGGGCTGGAGGCCGCCCACTCGCGCCCGCGCATCCTGCACGCGGGCGGCGACCGGACCGGAGCGGCGATCTCCGCGGCGCTGACCGCAGCGGTGCGGCGCAGCGACGTCGTCGTGCACGAGGACGCGTTCCTCGTGGGCCTGGTCGTGGACGCCGGGCGCGTCGTGGGAGCCGACCTGCTGCTGCGCACCGCCTCCGGCGCGGAGGTGGCTCACCGGGTGGACGCGGGCGCGGTCGTGCTCGCCACCGGCGGGGCCGGGCAGCTGTTCAGCCGCACCACGAACCCGGCCGTCGCCACCGGGGACGGCCTGGCCGCGGCCTGGCGCGCCGGCGCCGGGATCGCCGACCTGGAGATGGTGCAGTTCCACCCCACGGTCGCGGCCGTGCCGCAGCCCTTCCTGGTCTCCGAGGCGGTTCGCGGCGAGGGCGCGGTGCTGCTCGACGCCGCCGGGCACCGGTTCATGCCGGGCGTCGACCCGCGCGCGGAACTCGCGCCGCGCGACGTGGTCGCCCGGGCGACCGGGCGCGCGGTGGCCGCGCACGGCGGCCGGCCGGCGCTGCTGGACGCCACGGTGCTGCGGGCGCGCACGGGGCGGGGTTTCGCGCACCGGTTCCCCGGCATCGCCGCCCTGTGCGCGGCCGCGGGGATCGACCCGGACCGTGAACCGGTGCCGGTCACGCCCGCCGCGCACTACCTCATGGGCGGGGTGCGCACCGACTCGCGCGGGCGCACGAGCGTGCCCGGGTTGTGGGCCGCCGGGGAGGTCGCGTGCACCGGGGTGCACGGCGCGAACCGGCTGGCGTCCAACTCGCTGCTGGAGGCACTGGTCACCGGTTCCCGGGTCGCCGCCGACGTCGCGGCCGTCGCCGCGGGGGCCTGCGGCGAGCCGCCGGGGTTCGCCGCCGACGAGGTGGTGGAGCTGCCCGGCCGGGCGACGGCCCGCGCCTCGCACGTCGCCCGCCGCGACCTGCGCGCGGCCCTGTGGGAGCACGCCGGCCTGTTCCGCGACGCGGCGGGCCTGGCGGTCGCCGCCAAGCTGCTCACCCCCGACGAACCACCCCTGGAGCTCGCCGGGCTGCCCGGCGTGGACCGCCGCGCCCACGAGGACGCGAACCTGCTGCTGGTCGCCCGGCTGCTCGTGACGGCGGCCGCGCTGCGCACCGAGAGCCTCGGCGCGCACCACCGCGAGGACCACCCGGAAACCCCCGGCGCGCCGCGCCGGCGCACCCTGCGGAGGACGCCGTGAACACCCCCACCGACCCGGTCGCCACTGTCGTCGCCGCGGCACTGGCCGAGGACGCCCCCTGGGGCGACGTCACCAGCGAGGCGCTGCTCCCCGAGGGCGCCGTCGCGCACGCGGAACTGCGCGCCCGCGAACCCGGCGTGCTGGCCGGGACCGCCGCCGCCGTCGCCGCGTTCGGGCAGGCCGCCGCGCTCTGCGGGGGTGCGCTGCCGCGCTGCGAGTTCGCCCCCGACGGCACCCGGTTCGCCGCCGGGGACGTCCTGGGCCGGGTCAGCGGCACCGCGCGCGCCGTGCTGCGCGCCGAGCGGGTGGCGCTGAACCTGCTGCAGCACCTGTCCGGGATCGCCACCCTCACCGCGCGGTTCATCACCGCCGTCGACGGGACCGGTGCGCGGGTGGTGGACACCCGCAAGACCACGCCGGGCCTGCGGGTGCTGGAGCGCGCCGCGGTCCGCGCGGGTGGCGGGCGCAACCACCGCTGGTCGCTGTCGGACGCGGTGCTGGTGAAGGACAACCACCTCGCCGTCCTGCTCGCCGAGGGCGTGGACGTGACGACCGCGCTGCGGCGGGTGCGCGAGCGGGTCCCGCACACCACGAGCGTCGAGGTGGAGGTCGACCGCCTCGACCAGCTCGAGGCGGTGCTGGCCGCCGAACCGGACGTCGTCATGCTGGACAACTTCTCCCTGGAGGACCTCGCCGAGGGCGTGCGGCGGGTGCGGGCGTCGTCGCGGGCCCTGGTGGAGGCCAGCGGCGGGGTGCGGCTGGACACGGTCGCCGCGATCGCCCGCACGGGCGTGGACCTGGTCTCGGTGGGGGCGCTGACCCAGAACGCCCGCACGCTCGACCTCGGCCTGGACGTCGAGGTCGCCGCACCCGGCGCCGCGACGACGGGGGTGCTGCGGTGATCTACCTGGACCACGCCGCCACGTCCCCGCCGCGGCGGGAGGTGCTGGAGGCCGTCTGGCCGTACCTGACGAGCGTCACGGGCAACCCCTCCAGCGCCCACGAGGCGGGCCGCGCGGCGAAGGCGGGGCTGGACGCGGCGCGCGCCGGCATCGCGCAGGTGCTCGGGTGCCGCCCCGGCGAGGTGGTGCTCACCGGCGGCGGCACCGAGGCGGACAACCTCGCGGTCACCGGCATCGCCACCGCCTCCCCGCGCGGGCGGCACGTGGTGGTCTCGGCGATCGAGCACCCCGCGGTCCTGGAGACGGCGCGGGCGCTGGCCCGGGCGGGTTTCCGCGTCGAGGAGGCCGGGGTCGACGAGTTCGGCGTCGTGGACCTGGAGCAGCTGGAACGCCTGGTCGGCGACGGCACCGCCCTGGTGTCGGTGATGCTGGCCAACAACGAGATCGGCACCGTGCAGCCGCTGGCGGAGGTGTCGCGGGTCTGCCGCGCGCACGGGGTGCCGCTGCACACCGACGCGGTGCAGGCCGCCGGTCACCTGCCCCTGGACGTGGACGCGCTCGGCGTGGACGCGCTGTCGGTCTCGGCGCACAAGTTCGGCGGCCTGCGCGGGTCGGGTGCGCTGTTCGTGCGCGGTCCGGTGCCGCTGGAACCGGTGCTGCACGGCGGCGGGCAGGAGCAGGGCCGCCGCTCGGGCACCGTGGACGTGGCCGGCGCCGTGGGCACCGCCGTCGCCCTGGGCCTGGCCGAGGCGGCCCGCGAGGAGGAATCCGCACGGCTGCGGGCGCTGCGCGACCGGCTGATCGGCGGCGTCCTCGCCGAGGTGCCCGGCGCGCGGCTGACCGGCCACCCGGTGCAGCGCCTGCCGCACCACGCCTCCTTCTGCTTCCCCGGCGTGGGCGGGGAGACGGTGCTGCTGGAGCTGGAGGCGGTGGGGGTCGTGTGCTCCAGCGGTTCGGCGTGCTCGGCGGGGTCGGAGGACGCCTCCCACGTGCTGCTGGCCACCGGCCTGGACGCCGACACCGCCCGCACCGCGGTGCGGTTCTCGATGGGGCCCGCGACGACCGGCCAGGACGTCGACGAGGTGCTGCGGCTGCTGCCGCTCGCGGTGCGCGCGGCCTCGGGGGCCTGAGGACCCCGCGGGGGCCGCCGGGTCAGCCCGCCGCCGCCGGCGCGAGGAGCTCCGCGAACCCCCGCCGGACCTCGGCCGCGAGCGCGGCGCGGTCCGTCTCGTCGCAGAACGCGGCCCCCACCGCGGCCAGGACGCTCTCCTGCGCCTGCCCGGGCGTCCACCCGAGCGCGGTGCCCGCGCGGGCCAGTTCCTCGCCGGTGCTCGTGCCGAACATCGGCGGGTCGTCGGGGTTCACGGACACCGCCAGCCCGGCGTGGAGCATCCCCGCGATCGCGGACCCGTCACCGCCGTGGAACAGCTGCGTCGACCAGCAGGTCGCGAAGTGGACGCCCTCGGTGCGGCAGCGCGCGAGCAGACCGGGGTCGGCGAGGACGGCGTAGCCGTGGTCGATCCGCTGCGCGCCCAGCGCGTCCAGGGAGGCGGCGACCTCGGCGGCGTTCCCGCGCTCGCCGGCGTGAGCGGTGCGGTGCAGCCCGCCGCGGGCGGCGAGCGCGAACGCCTCCGCGAACGCCGCGGGCGGTCCCACCAGCTCGTTGTGGTCCAGGCCGACGGCCACCACCTCGTCGGCGCGGTGCTCCAGCGCCGCGCGCACCAGGTCCAGCGCCACCGAGGGCGGCTGCTCGCGGTTGACGGCGACGACGAGCCGGCAGTCCACACCGGTCTCCGCCCGGGCCGAGCGCACACCGTCGAGGACGCCGTCCAGCACCTGCCGGTAGGTCGTCGTCGGGTGGTTCGTGGGGTTGAAGGACATCTCCCGGTACCGCAGGCCCTCCGCGGCCGCCGCGACGAGGCAGGCGTGCGTGACCTCGGCGAGGTCGGCGGGGGTGACCAGGGCCCGCGAGACGGCGGTGTAGACGGCCAGGAAACCCTCCAGGTCCTCGTACCGGTACAGCTCGCCGGGGTCCGTGGTCGGCAGCGCGACGCCGTGGCGCCGGGCCAGCCGCACCGCCACCTCGGCGGGCACGGAACCCTCCAGGTGGCAGTGCAGCTCGGCCTTCGGCGCGCGCCGCAGCAGGTCGGCGGACGCCGGCGCGGCGGCGGGCCCGGCGACGGGGGCGGGCCCGGCGACGGGGGCGAGTCCGGTCGTCACGTCGTCCACCGCCTCAGCGCGCCGACGCCAGCACGCGCGCCGCCTCGCGCTGCGCGGCGGTGTTGGCGCGCCCGGCGCGCGAACCGGCGAGCTTGGCGGCGATGTGCTCGCCGATGGTGACCGGCGGGTAGAGGGGCTCCTCGCCCGGAGCCACGCACCCGGGCAGGGCGGCCACGACGGCGTCGACGTCGCCGTCGTGGAAGAACGCGGCGGAGCGGCGCCGCTCGATGGTGCCGTCGACGATCGGAGGCTTGACGCGGTGCAGCGTCGACGTCCAGCGCTCGTTCGTCCAGCGGGCCATCGCGTCGCCGAGGTTCACCAGCAGCGCGTCCTCGGCGGGCTGGACGTCGTGCCAGGTGCCGTCCGGGCCGAGGACCTGCAGGCCGGCGACGCGGTCGGCCCACAGGACGGTGACGATGCCGTAGTCGGTGTGCTCGCCCATGCCGGTCAGGTCGCCGTCGAGTTCCACGGTCCCCGGCGGCAGGGCGTAGTTGTTCATGCGCAGCACGTCGAGGGAGTGACCGGTCACGCGGTCGAACCAGCCGGGTTCGAGGCCGAGGGCGTCGGCGAACACCGTCGTGAGGGTGCGCGCGACGCGACCGGCCTCGGCCTCCCACGCCTGCACGCGCGCGCGGAAACCCGGCACGAGTTCCTCGTCCGGCCACAGGTCCTCGGGGTAGACCGCGGGGTCCAGCTCGACGCCGGGGTAGTCGCTGACGGCGGCGCCGGTGTTGAACGCCTCGAAGAAGTCGTTCATGCGGCTGGCCGCCTCCACGCCCAGGCTGAGGCTGAGGGATTCGCTCCTGGGCGGGGTGTACCCGCGGTTGACGCCCTTCGGCGCGACGTACCGGCGCTTGACGTCCTGCGGCAGGGCGAAGAACTCGTCGATCGCGCCCACCAGGCCGGCGCTGGTGGCGTCGGGGACGCCGTGGCCGGTGACCTGCACGAAACCGACGGTGCGGCAGGCGACGTCCACCGCCGCGGCGACGGCGGCGCGCTCGGCGGGGTTGCCGCCGTGCACGTAGGGGGAGATGTCGACGGCGGGGACCTCGAAGGGGGCTTCCACCCCCGAACCGTAAGTAGTGCTTACGGCTGGTGGGTTACGGACGTGTGACGTCTGCCGTGAGGACCACGAGGACCTCCGCGCGACCGTCACCGCGCAGCAGCCACCGGTGCGGGACGGCACCCTCGTGGTGCAGCGAGTCGCCCGCGGCGAGCCCGGTGCACGTGCCGTCGGTGAACTCGACGGCGATCCGCCCGGCCAGCACGTGCACGAACACCTCACCGGGTTGCGCGAACCACTCCTGCTCGGCGTCGCCGGGGCGCAGCACGTAGTGGTACCCCTCCAGCAGCACCCCCTCACCGGTGCGGGTCAGCAGCCGCGGTCGCTGCGCCGGTCCGCCGGGCCCGTCCGCCCCGGCGCGCAACCTCGGGCCGGCACCGGCGCGGGTGAGCCGGCGCTGCTCCCCGCTGAGCGGGAGGAGGTCGTTGGCCGCGCAGCCCAGCGCGCCCGCCAGCCGGTACAGAACCGGGATGCTCACCGAGGAGCGCCCACCCTCCAGCTGGCTGACGAACGGCCCGGACACCCCGGCGCGCCGTGCCAGCTCGGCCACCGACAGCCCGGCGGCGCTGCGCCGCGCGCGCACGGCCGCCCCCACGAGCGCGCCGGGATCGGCGTCACCCGCCGGTTGCGCGCCGCTCCCCCGCGGCCTCGGCTCGCGCTCCACGGCCGCCACCCTCTCGCAGCGGCCTGCGCCGCGAGCGGCCGGGGACCCGGTGGGCCCGCGACCCCGGCCGTCGCCGTGCGAGCGCCCCGGCGGCGAGCGCGGCCCGCGCCGCGCCGCCGGGCGCCGACCCCGGCACGACAGTCGGTGAAGCTCTACCTACACTTCGTAGTTGACATGGCTCTGAACTCGCCCCGGTGGCTCCGGTGACCCTGACGAGCGCGTCCGGCGCAGCCGCCGTCGACGTCGCGGTGGACGTCGCGGTGAGCCTGCCGGCGCAGCCGGACAGCGTCCCGCGCGCGCGGCGCTACGTGCGCCGGCACGTCCCGGGCCTGGACGGGGAACTGCGCGAGCGGGCCGAGCAGGTGGTCACCGAGCTCGTGGGCGACCTGCTGCCGCACCACCAGCAGCACCCGGACGGCCGGCTGCTGCTGCGCATCGCCGCCCGGGGCGGCACGGTGCGCCTGGTCGTCCAGGACGGCTCGGCCGGTCCCCACGACCGCGCGAGCGCGCCGGGCGGTGCGGGCGGCTGGCGCTGGGCGCTGGTCGTGGCCCTGTCCGAGCGCCACGGCGTGGACGCGGACGGCACCACCCTGTGGTGCGAGCTGGACGCCGACCGCGGGCGGCCCGCGCCCGGGGCCCCCCTCCCGGCGGCCCCCGCTGCGCACACCACCCCGGGCACCCCGGGCACCCCGGGCGCCGAGCCCGCACCGCCCGCGGGGCTGGTGGCGCTGCTGGGCGACGGGGCGGTGACGTTCGAGCAGGCGTGCTCCGCGGTGCTGGACCACCTGCAGGAGAACGTGCCCATGGGCTACTGGGCCGTCACCCGCCACGACGGGGACCGCCAGGTGTACGTGCACGTGCGCGACGAGGTGTACGGGACGCGGCCCGGCGACGGGCACGACTGGGACGCCTCCTTCTGCAAGCGCATGGTCGCCGGCGCACCGGCCATCGCCCCCGACGTCATGGCCGTGCCCGCCTACGCCGGGGCAGGCGTCAGCCGCCTGCTGCGCATCGGCTCCTACGTCGCGGTGCCCCTGGTGGGTGCCGACGGGCACCTGTTCGGCACCGTCTGCGGCCTGGACCCGGCGGTGCGCGACGACTCGCTGACCCGCCACGCCCCGCTGCTGCAGCTGCTGGGCACCCTCCTGAGCGCCCTGCTGCAGCGCGAGCAGGTCGCCGTGCAGCTGCACCAGCTGGCCGGGTGGACCCGGCGCGAGGCCGAGACGGACGTGCTCACCGGGCTGGCCAACCGGCGCGGCTGGCAGCGGCTGCTGACCGAGCGGGAGCACCCGCACCGCGGTCCGGCCTGCGTGGCCGTGCTCGACCTGGACGGGCTGAAGCAGGCCAACGACACCCTGGGGCACGGCGCCGGCGACGACCTGCTGCGCCGCACGGCCGAGGTGCTGCGCGGCGAGCTGCGCGGGCGGGACGCGCTCGCCCGCCTGGGCGGGGACGAGTTCGGCGTCGTCATGCCGGGCACCGCCGCCCCCGAGGCGCAGGAGGTGGTGGAGCGGCTGCGCAGCGCCCTGCGCAGCCAGGGCATCGCGGCGTCCGCCGGGGTGGGGGCGACGGGGCCGGCCGGGGGCCTGGTCGCCGCGTGGGAGCGCGCGGACCGCGCCATGTACGCCGACAAGCGGCGGCACGGGGCCGGGCGCGGGCCCGGGGAGCTGGGCCGGGGCCTGGGGGCCGCCTCCTGGGTGTCCCGCCCCGGGCCCCCGGCGCCGCGGGGGTCAGCCGTGCCGGCGCTGCGCGGGCACCCCGGCCCCGGGGCGGCGGCCGGCGTTGCCCAGGGCCCACCCGCCCAGCGCGACGGCGGCCGAGACGACCATGACGACCGCGAGGTTGAGCGGGCTCGTGGCACCGCCGAGGCTGACCAGCGGGGAGACGAGGGCGGCGAGCGCGAACTGCAGGGCCCCCAGCAGGGCCGAGGCGGAGCCGGCGGCGCGCGGCACGGCGGCCAGCGCGAGCGCGGTGCCGTTGCCCATCACCAGGCCCAGGGCGGCGATCGCGGCGGCGATGGGCAGGGTGAACCAGCCCGCGGGCACGTCGAGGAGGACGAGCAGCAGCAGCGCCGCGGAGGCCAGCAGGGAGGCGCCCAGCCCGGTGGCGAGCAGGCGCTGGACGGGGAGGCGGCCCGCGAGGCGGGCGGAGGCGCCGCTGACCACGGCGAGCAGCAGGGCGTTGACGCCGAACACCAGGCCGTACTGGACCTCGCTCAGGCCCATCAGGTCCTGGTACAGGAACGGCGAGGCGGAGATGTAGGCCATCATCACGGCGAAGCCGAAGGCGAAGGCGAGGGTGTTGCCGACGTACGTGCGCGAGCGCAGGTCGCGGGCGGTGGAGCCGGAGGCGGCGCGCAGCTCGCGCGCCGCGGCGCGGCGGGACGGCGGGTGCGACTCGCGCACGACCGCGAGGACGGCGACGAGCATCAGCACCGCGAGGGCCAGGACGACGGCGAGGACGCCGCGCCAGCCGACGGGGCCGACGAGCAGGCTGCCGGCGAGCGGGGCGACGACCGGGGCCAGGCCGCCGACGATCATCAGCAGGCTCAGGGCGCGCGCGGCGGCGGCACCGGTGACGAGGTCGGCGACGACGGCGCGGCCGATGACCATGCCCGCCGCGCCACCCAGGCCCTGCGCGACGCGGGCGGCGACGAGCACGCCCACCGTGGGGGCGAGGACGGCGAGCGCGCTGGCGAGCACGCAGAGCACGGCACCGGCGACGAGGGGGCGCACGCGGCCGAAGCGGTCCGACAGCGGGCCGAAGACGAGCTGGCCGGCGGCGGTGCCGACGAGGAAGGCGGTCAGCGTCAGCTGCACGCCGGTCTCGTCGGTGCCGAGGTCACCGGTCATCTGGGGGAAGGCGGCCAGGTACAGGTCGGTGGCGAAGGGGGCGATCGCGAAGAGCAGGGCGAGCACGAGCAGCAGACCGCGGGTGAGGCCGCGGTGCCCCTCGACGGGCGGGAGCGCGCGAGCGCCGGTGAGGTCGGCGGGAGCGGGAGCGGGTGTGGGCACGGGTGGGTCCTCGTCGATCGATGATGTTTAGATAACTATAGCTCGACAACCAGCCCCGTACGCTTGGGCCGTGGGAACCACCGCGCAACCGCCGCCCGCGGACGGCGAGCTCGCCGACCTCGCCGACCTGCTCATGACCGTCGCCCGCGACCTGCAGGGCCGGCACGGCACCGTCGAGGGCGTCGTGGCGCTGACGGCCACCGAGACGACCGTGATGCGCCACCTCGACCGCAACCCCGGCACCTCCCCCAGCGCCGCCGCCGCGGCCACCGGCCTGCAGCGCAGCAACCTCAGCGCGACGGTCCGCTCCCTGGAGGCCAAGGGCCTGGTCGAGCGCTCCCACGACGCGCACGACGGCCGCGCGGTCGCGCTGCACCCGACCGCGCTGGCCGCGCGGAACCTCGGCCTGCTGCGCACCCACTGGGCGAGCCGCCTGCGCAGGGCCCTGGACGCCGGCGACGGCCACGACGACGGCCACGGCCACGGCGACGCCGTGCGCAGCGCGCTGGCCCTGCTCGAGCGGGTCGAGCACGGCCTGGCCGCCGACCGCTGAGCCCCGCCCGGCGCGCACGGGCGGCACCGGCGCTCGCCGCTAGAGTCGGGCGGCGCCCGGTCGCCGGGGTCGCGGCGCCGGACGGGAGGGCGGTTCCGTTGCCGCGCAAGTCGCTGGTCAGCCAGGTCGCCGAGACGATCCTGGACCAGATCGTCCGGGGCGAACTGCCCGTGGGGGGACCGCTGCCCACCGAGGCCGAGCTGTGCGCGGTCCACGACGTGAGCCGGATGACGCTGCGCGAGGCGCTGAAGACGCTGCAGGCGCAGAACGTCGTGCGGGCGGCCCCCGGCGTGGGCAGCTACGTCAACCCCCTCGAGCAGTGGACCGGCCTGGAGGCGGTGCTGCGGGCGACCTCCGCCGGGGCCGGCGAGGACCTGACCTCCGTGCAGCTCGTCGAGGTGCGCCGCATGATCGAGACCGGTGCGGCGGCGCTGGCCGCCGAGCGCCACGGGGCGGCGGACCTCCGTGAGCTGGAGGGGCTGCTGGAGCTGATGCGCGACGCGCACCGGCGGGAGGACCTGGCGGCGTTCGTGCGCGCCGACATCGGCTTCCACGACGCCGTCCTGCGCGCGTCGGGGAACGTGTTCGTCGCCCTCCTGCTGGACCCGCTGTCGCGGGTGCTGCGGGAGAAGCGCGAGCAGACCTCGGCCGTGCCGCGGATCCAGGTCAACGCGATCGAGCAGCACGCGCTGGTGCTGGAGGCGCTGCGCTCGCGCGAGCCCGAACGGGCCCGGCGCGCCATGGACGCGCACCTGCAGCAGACTGCCGAGGACCTCCGCCGCTACGTGCTGGACCCGCCCGCCTGACCGGTGCGGCCCGGCGCCCGGACGCCGACGGAGGGTGCACCTGAAGTAAGATGTCTGACATCTGACGAACAAGGAGCTCCCATGGTGTCCGAGGACGACCTCCTCCAGCGGTACCCCTCCCCCGTCGCCGTCCCCGCGGACCGGGTCGCCCGCACCGTCGCCGGCACCGGCACCGTCCTGGTGGTCCTCGACGACGACCCCACCGGCACCCAGTCCGTCGCGGACCTGCCCGTCCTGACCGCCTGGGAGGAGGACGACCTCGCCTGGGCCCTGGGCACCGGCGCCCGCGCCGTCTACGTGCTCACGAACACGCGCAGCCTCGACCCCCGGGAGGCCGCCGAGCGCAACCGGCAGGTCGTCACGGCGGCGCTGGCCGCCGCCGAGCGCACCGGCACCCGCGTCCGCTTCGTCAGTCGCGGCGACTCCACCCTGCGCGGTCACTTCCCGCTGGAGACCGACGTCATCGCCGCCACCCTCGCCGAGCACGGCGAGCGGGCCGTCGACGGCGTCGTGCTCGCGCCGGCCTTCCCCGACGCCGGGCGCATCACCGTCGGCGGCGTGCACTTCCTGCGCACCCCGGACGGGCTGGTCCCGGCCGGCGAGACGGAGTTCGCCCGCGACGCCACCTTCGGCTACCGCAGCTCCGACCTGCGCGCCTGGGTCGAGGAGAAGACGGGCGGGCGCACCCGCGCCGGGGACGTCGTGGTGCTGGACCTGTCCGTCGTGCGCGCCGGCCCCGAGGCCGTCGCCGCCGCCCTCGCCCCGGTCACCGCCGCCGCCCCGGTCGTCGCGGACGTCGTCACGGAGGACGACATGCGCCTGCTGTCGCTGGGCCTGGCCCGGGCCGAGGAGGCGGGCAAGGAGCTGCTGTACCGGGTCGGGCCGCCCTTCGTGCGCGCCCGCACCGGGCAGGAGGTCCACCCGCCGCTGACCGCCGCGGAGGTCTTCGCCGAGCACCCGGCGCGCCCCGGCGGCGGGCTGGTCGTCGTCGGCTCGCACGTCGGCCTCACCAGCCGCCAGCTCGCCGTGCTGCAGGCCGAGCGCCCCGACGTGCGCTCCCTCGTGGTGGAGGTGCCGCAGGTCCTGGACGCCGCGCGCGCCGAGGAGCACCTGACGGGCCTCGTCGACGAGGCCGTGCGGCTGCTCGCCACCGGTGACGTCGTCGTGCACACCAGCCGCGACCTGCAGCGCAGCGACGACCCCGCCGAGAGCCTGGACATCTCCCGGCGGGTCTCGGCCGCCGTCGTCGAGGTCGTGCGGCGCGTGCTCGCCGCGCACCCGCCGCGGTTCGTCGTCGCCAAGGGCGGGATCACCTCCAGCGACGTGGCCGCCCACGGCCTGGGCATCCGCCGCGCGCTCGTGCGCGGGCCGATGCTGCCCGGCATCGTCTCGCTGTGGGAGCCCGTCGACGGCCCCGCCGTGGGCACCCCCTACGTGGTGTTCGCCGGCAACGTCGGCGACGACGGCTCCCTGGCGGCCGTCGTGCGCACCCTCACCGCCCCGTGACCACCCCCGCGACCACCCCCGCGAACCCCCAGGAGCACCCGATGCCCGCCACCCCCGGCTACACCGTCGCCGTCCTCGGCCTGGGCGCCATGGGCCTGCCCATGGCGACCCGCCTGACCGAGGGGCTGACCGTCCACGGCTTCGACATCTCCGCCGAGCGGCTCGAGCTCGCCGCCGGAGCCGGCGTGCGGGCCTTCCCCTCCGCACCCGAGGCCGCCGCCGGCGCCGACGCCGTCCTGCTGGCCGTGCGCGACGGCGCGCAGCTGCGCGAGGTGCTCTTCGGCGAGCAGGGCGTCGCCGGCGTGCTGGCCCCCGGTGCCGTGGTCGTCATGACCAGCACCGTCGGCATCGACGACGTCGTCGACGTCGCCCGGCGCCTGGCCGAGCACGACGTCCACCTCGTCGACGCCCCCCTGAGCGGCGGCCCCGCCCGCGCCGGCGCCGGGGACCTGCTGATCGTGGTCGGCGCCGCCCCGCGGGCGCGGGAGAAGGCGGCGCCGGTGCTCGACCTGCTCGCCTCCACGCTCAGCGTGATCGGTGACGAGCCCGGCCAGGGCCAGGCCTTCAAGACCGTCAACCAGCTGCTGTGCGGAGTGCACATCGCCGCCGGCGCCGAGGCGCTCGCGCTGGCCGAACGGCTCGGACTGGACCCCGCGGCCACCCTGGAGACCCTCTCGGCCGGCGCCGCCGGCTCCTTCATGCTCGCCAACCGCGGCCCGCGCATGCTGCAGGCGCTGCAGGAGGAGGACGCCGAGGTCCTCAGCCGCCTCGACATCTTCGTCAAGGACATGGGCATCGTCACCCGCGCCGCCCGCGCCGCGGGCCTGCCGACCCCCGTGGCCTCCGCCGCCGAGCAGCTGTACCTGCTGGGGGCCGCGCAGGGACGGGGCGCCGACGACGACTCCTCGGTGATCGAGGTCGTCTCCCCCCGGCGCGGGAGCGCCGGGTGAGGGCGCGCCTGGACGAGCTCGTCGCCGGCCGGCTCGCGGTGGGAGCCGCGCTGCCGGCGCTGAGCTGCTACGAGTTCGGCACCGCCCTGGCCGTCGTCGAGGCCGCCGAGGACGCCGGCGCCCCCGTGGCGCTGCTCGTGCCGCCGGCCGTGGCCGGCGGCCGGCACGGCCGGCGGTTCACCGCCGCCCTGCGGGGCCTGGCCGACGCCGCGAGCGTCCCCGTCAGCGTCCAGCTCGACCACGCCACCGACGTGGACCTGGTGCTGGCGGCCGTGGACGCGGGCGTGGACGCGGTGCTCGCGGACGGCTCCAAGCTGCCCCCCGCCGAGAACGCCGCCTTCGTGGCGCGCGTGCGCCAGCTCACCGCCGACTCCGGCACCGTCGTGGAGGCCGAGCTGGGCGACATCGCCGGCGACGAGGACCGCGCCCTGAGCGTGCGCGCCACCGGCAAGACCGACCCCGAGCTGGTCGCCGGGTTCGTCGAGGCCTCCGGCGCGCAGCTGCTGGCGGTCTCCGTCGGCAACGTCCACGGCCGCTACGCGGGCGAACCGCAGCTGGACTGGCCCCTGGTGGCCGCGGTCCGCGAGCGCTGCCCGGTCCCCCTGGCCCTGCACGGTGCCTCCGGCCTGCCCGAGGAGGACCTCGCCCGCGCCGGCGCCGCCGGGCTGGGCAAGGTCAACGTCAACACCGAGCTGCGCGCGGCGGTGCTGGACGCGACGCAGGAGCTGCTGCCGCGCACCCGCGCGGCGGGCGACGACGTGCTGGCTCTGGAGGCCGCGCGGCGCACGGCGGCGCACCGCTTCACCGGCTCGCTGCTGCGCACGCTCACCCCCGCTGCGCGCTGAGCGGGGTCGGCGGCCGGGCGGGCCGCGGGCGGGCGCTCTTGTCGATCTCGTGACGATCCCGCCGCGCAGGCCCTCCCGTCGGGCCCGGCGGGAGGGACGCGCCTAGCGTCGGCCTCGCGGGTCCAGCGCCGGGCCCGCGAGGCGACACGGGAGGAGAGGACCGTGGGAACCACCCCGCAGGACCGCAGCCGCACCGGACGCCGCGCGGCGTTGACCGCCGCCGCGGTCCTGGCGCTGACCACCCCCGGCACGGCGGCGGGCGCCGTGCCCGGCAGCACCCACCGGGCCGCGGTGAGCAGCACCGCGGCCACCGAGGTCACCGCGGCCCGCGCCGGCGGGGCCGACCGCTACGCCACGGCCGCCGTGGCCGCCACCGAGGTCACCCACCCCGGCGGCGCGGCCACCGCGGTGCTGGTCACCGGCGAGGCCTTCCCCGACGCGGTGGCCGCCGCCGCCCTCGCCGGGCAGGCCGACGCGGCCCTGCTGCTCACCCCCGGCGACCGGCCCCACGAGGCCACCGCCCGGGCGCTGGACGAGCTCGGGGTGCGGGAGCTGCTGGTCCTGGGCGCGGAGTCCGCCGTGAGCGCGCGGGTCGTCGACGCCTACGCCGGCGGCACCCGGCAGGTCACCCGCCTCGGCGGTGCGGACCGGTACGAGACCGCCGCGCTCGCCGCCCGGGAGGTCGCCCGCCGCGGCGCCGTGCGCGAGCTCGACGGCTACCGGGCGGCGTTCCTCGTCAGCGGGGAGGACTTCCCCGACGCCCTCGCCGCGTCCGCCCCGGCGGCCGCCGGGGCACCGGCGCCCGTGCTGCTGACCCGCCGCGGGGAGCTGCCGGAGGCCACCGCGCAGGCGCTGCGCGACCTGGCCACCGAGCACGTCTGGATCGTCGGCGGCGAGGGCTCCGTGGCCGCGGGCGTGCAGGCGCAGCTCGAGCGCGCGGGCATCGGCAGCCTGCGGCTGGGCGGCGCGGACCGGTACGGGACGGCGGTCGAACTGGCCCGCGAGTTCGTGCCCACCCCGCTGCTGGACGGCTCCAGCGCCACCCTGGCGCGCGGGGACTCCTTCCCCGACGCCCTCGTGGCCGGCGTCACCGCCGCCGCGACCGGGGGCCCGGTCCTGCTGGCCGCCTCCGCCGACGACCTGGGCCCCGCGACCCGGGAGTACCTCGCGACCCCCTCGGGGCGGGTGTCCGTGGTGCGGGCGGTCGGCGGCCAGGGGGCCCTGACGCCCGGCCTGCTGGAGCGGGCCGTGCAGACCGTCGAGACGGGCCTGAGCACACCGGTCCCGCCGGCGTGGGAGCTGAGCCCGGCGGACCCGCTGGCCGTGCCCGCCGGGGACGTGGCCGACTTCGCCGTGCGCGCGCTGCCGGGCGGGCCGGCGGTGCCGTTCGAGGTGGACGTGGTGCTGTTCGAGTGCACCGCGGCCGGCGAGGCGGACGGCGCGTGGACGTTCACCGACGCCGACGGCGACGGCCTGGCCGACGGCTACGCGAGCACCGACACGGGCTCGGCGGCCATCGCCGTCGTCAACGGCCAGGACGTCGCCGACGCCGACGCCGTCGTCAGCGGGGCGCTCGGGGGCGAACTGACGTTCCGACTGGCCAGCGCCGCTCCCGACTGCGCCGTCCCGGTCGTCTTCGACGACACCGGCAGCGACGACGGCTGGCTGGCCGTGGACGGCGCCGGGCGGCCGCTGGAACCGTACGCCGCCGGCCGGGCGGAGTGGACGTGAGCAGCCGGGCGTGAGCGGCTGGGCACGGGCGCTCAGCCGAGCGGCACGGTCTCCAGCAGCTCCCACGGGCCACCGGCGTAGCGGTGCACCTCCACGCCGGTGGCCCGCACCGTCCACGGCGAGAACCCCGCCGAGAGCCGGGCCACCAGCTCGCGCGCCCGCTCGGGGGGCACGAAGTTCTGCACGGTGACGTGCGCGGAGAAGCGCTGCGCGTCCTGGCGGGTCAGCCACGGCGCGAACCGGCCGGCGAGGTCTGCGCGCAGCGCGTCCAGCGCCGCCGAGCGCAGCACCAGCGCCGCTCCCCGGCCCAGCGAGCGCACCCCGCTGACCTCGACGTCGAAGCGGGGGCGGCGGCAGGCGTCGGCCACCTCCGCCAGCACCAGCGGCAACCGCTCGCCCGGCAGTGCGTGGAAGAGGGTGACGTGGGCGCCGACCTTCAGCCGCTCGGGCGGGAAGTGCCTGCGGCGCAGCTCGTCGAGGTGCTCCTGGTCGCCGGGGTCCAGGCCCAGGGCCAGCACCAGCGGCGCCGGCGGACCGCCCGGTGGACCTGCGCCGGTCCCGCTCACCGGGCGGCGAGGAGGAAGGTGATGCCCAGCGCGGACGTCGCCAGGGAGAAGGCGGCCAGCGCGGTGGCCGCCGTCCACCAGCCGCGGTACGGCGCCCGGCGCGCCAGCGCCCGCACCGAGAGCACGAGCACCACCAGCGCCATCGCCACGGCCAGCGGGAAGAACACCAGCGAGCACAGCACCGAGAGCCCCGCCGCAACCGTGGCGCCGATCGCCGGCGTGGAGGTGGGTGCCGGCGGGACGGGGTGGGCCGCCGGCGGGGCCGGGCGGGGGCGGGGGGGTCTGCGCTGGGCCACGCGCCCACTGTGCCAGCCGGGGGCGCGCGACGGCCGCCGCACCCCGGTGGGGT